>JAFUZB010000104.1 GCA_017476845.1 Clostridia bacterium | reverse complement strand
TATCAAAATCGTGCGTGCTCTCGGGCGATTTGACGCACACCATATCCAGATGGGCCTGCAGCATCACGGGCTCCGCATGTTCCAGGCCCAGTGTGGCAGGCTTTCTGACCACAACATTCCATAGTTCGTCCTGGCGCACCTCAAGCCCCTGCTCTCTTGCCACCGAGACCACATAATCGCTGACCGCCTTCTCCTTTGTGGAGGCACGCGGAATCGCACTGATCGCTTCAAAGTGCCGCTGGTGCGGCTTTTTTGGATCCAATACCGGCATATGTCTTTCTCCTTGCCTCTTGTTACTTTCCGAGACTGTCCGCATTGATGAACCTTGCCCGGTTCATCAGCGGATGCGAAAGGGAAATCGCGCCTGTCGGGCACTCCATCACGCAGGCACCGCAGTACCAACATTCTCCCGGATACATGACTGTGGGCGGTTTCCCCTTTCCATCTATCGGCAGCAGAATATCGGTCTGACATGCATTGGCGCAGCGATGGCAACCGATGCATTTTTCTGTGTCAAAATGTACAGGCATCACGCTGGAACCCACAAATACCGCCTCATAGGTTGCCTTCATGCATCACACCTGCCCTTCCCGCGAACGCATATAGTCACGGTTTCTCTCCGTGTAGCTTGTCACGAGATCCCCCGCATAGTCATGCGGAATCATCCGTGTCCGGATCTCTCCATCCCAGTTGGAAAGCGTCAGGAAACCGTCCTCCTGTGTGCGCATTTCCTCACGGCTGTCACTGCGCTCGAAAAAGAGCGGCGCGCAGGAACAGGCGCGGGCAAGACAGGCCCTGTAAATCAGCTCGCACACATCCAGGATATCGGAAACCTCATGAATACGCATCAACTCGTGCGGGTTATGCGCACTGACCTCGTGCAGTGCCTCCGTGCGAAGTGACTGTATAAGATCCAGGCCCTGATGCAAGAGATCGTCGCAGCGGATACCGCCGCAATAGTTCTGCATCGCTTTGGCACAGGCCATGTTCACCTCGCGCCAGTCCATACCGCGCCGGACGTCTAAGGGGGCCAGCAGACGGTTGACTTCGTTTTCCACCTGGGCCGGGTCAGGACAAACCTCCTCCAGCTGCAGCGCAGCATCTGCTGCCTTTCTTCCGGCATAGTGGCCTGTCGCGCAGGCAAAGCCGGCACAGTCCGACGCATAGAGCTGATCTCCCGCCGCATAGAGCCCATCGATATTGGTCTTCAGGTCCCAGTCGTGCATAAGGCCGCCCGGCGCACCGAACAGCTGCCGTTCCTGGTCAAGGAAGGCTGCGCTCTGCCATCCCGTTCCGTAGGACTGCAGGACATGCTTTTGCGGATCAAACCCGCGATCGGTGTAATTCTTGAGAATCGGAATCTTGGTCTTGCCTTCCTCGCCCACCATGAGCCCCCAGATCACGCGACGTTCCGCATCCGGCATGCGGCTGAGATCGGCATAGAAGGGCAATCTGTAGCCGCGGCGGATGAGCTCATCAAAGGGCAGGGTTTCCGGACCGCGCCACTCATACTTGGGCTCGTCAATAACACCGCCCTTAAGGAAGAACTTCTGACCGGGAGCGGGGCGATATCGTTCATCGACGCTCTTCAGTTCTCTTCCGTCCCGATCGACATACGGGATTTCGACGCCACGACTGTCCACCATTGTCGCAGCGTACCAGGTATTATGATTGTTGCCCGTACCGTAGGGCGGGAAAGAACGACCGGCGGCAGAGAATTCCCCGCGCACCGACTTTTCCATCATGGTGAATTCAGCACCGATCCGCCAGGCCATGGCATGTCCCGAGCCGATTGACTGGAACGGACGGAACTCGCACAGTCCCGGTGTATCCGCATTGAACAGCCAGATGCGTGCGGGTCTGGACATGCACAGTACTGTAGCCTTGGCACTGATCACCCGGATTTCCCCTGTGCGCACTTCCATCCCGATCGCACCTGTGCACTGCCGCCTGCCTTCTCGGTCCGCATACAGCAGCGCCGTTGCCTCCGTTCTGTCAAGCACGGTCACGTCAAGGGCCTTCAAGCGCCTGAGCAGCGCCGGTTTGAAGGTCGATCCCCATACCCTGAGCGTATATCGGTTGGTATAGTCGTAGGCATATAAAAGCTTGGTCTTTTCATCCCGAAACGCAGCACCGGCAAATTCGTCCCCGGTATCGCGCACCTTTCCGCCGATCTTCTCCAGGTCCATCAGACGATCGTATCCTTCACGCGCCTCAATATAGTGCGCAATCCGATTGCCATAGTGATCCTGTTCGGAGACGAGCGCCTCTGTCATTTCCTCGGGCGTGATCCTGCATCCGGGATTCGTACACGCCATCTCCCAGTGATCAAAGCCGGTACCGGCCGATCCGCTGCGTATGACAGCGCCTTTCTCTACCAAAATCACCCTACGTCCCGCCTCTGCCGCGGCAACCGCCGCATGACACCCGGCAAGGCCGCCGCCCAGAACCAGGACATCGCAGGTATATTCCGCCCTCTTGCCGCTTCTATTTTCATATGGCCAATCTGCCATGAACACGCCTCCCTTTGCAAGACGCTATGATACCCTGAACATGCTTTGAGGGCAAGTCAAAACCTTTCCTTCTCTCATATCGATCGAAAGAACACATGCAAACTATGCAACCGAATAGATGTATTTGAAAGCCGTGAAGAGATTCTGATGAAGAATCTTCCGATGATCTGTCAATATACCCTCGTGCTTGATACACTCAATCATCGGACTTTCATCATCCAGGAGAAAGAGTACTGCATTGATCCACAGGCAAGACGTCTTAAGTATTCCCCCGTTTACAAAAGAACATCGCTGCGTTGCTGTGCGATTATGGAGGGAAATGCTATAATTGACAAGGCACATGAAGAAACATCGGACGGAGTTGGAGAAGATGATGTTAGAGATGTACTGTCCCAAATATGTTGATGACGATGAACGCAAGACTGAAATTGTAACGAATGAAATAAGTTTTGGCCGAGATGCTGGATTGTCTGAAGATCAAATACGCAATCTTCTTGTTAAACGTCATAACATGACACCGATTTATGCGCAAAGATGTCTCGATTACAAATCGAGTGCTGATATGAGAAGGGCAACTTGATTTGGAGTTGCAATGCCCTCCGATCCCTTCATTGGGTGCGGAGGGCATTGCTTTGCTTATAGGGAGCATACATGCACATTCGAATGGCTGAAGAATCTCTTTTAAGCTTTTTGACACGTGCCGTTCGTAAAGTAATTCACTAGTGTCGTGATGTGCGATACTAGTAATTTTTGTAATTCAGTGTTGTTTAGTTCTCTGTATTTACGAATAATATCCATCTCTTCTGGAGACAACATCGAATCATGCAGAAGTGCCTTATCCGGATAGAGTATCTCATCTTTTGAAACTCCAAAAAAAGTTGCGAGCTGATCAATGTAATTCATATAAGATGTAGTTGTGCCTAATTTCCATTGTGTGATTACTGTTTTGGATATATCTAAATAGCTTGCAAGATCTTTCTGACGTACTCCTTTTACCGATAGAAGACGGAAAATGTTATTAAGTATTTCGTTGTCGCTTTTTATTTCAACCTTCTTGGGCATCCCATAGCCTCCTTGATAATTAGATGTTGACATATAACTGAAAAGTCGGAAGTTCTCAGTTTCACAGCTTGCTTACGCATGAACCAGTGGGGCAAGAATTGATAGATGATCCTATGAATGTAGCTGGGGACCTAAGCCATATAGTCTTCTCCTGGTTCGGCCCAGATTGCCTCGTTTCTGATCTCCCAGAATGTTCTTCCGTCAAAGATAGAGGCGCGAAGAAACTGTTGTTTGATTTGATCGAGATCTGTGTCTTTAAGTTCGAACACACAGGAGAAATCAACAAGGCCATCAGATGATACGTATTGGTGATAAAATTCTCCGTCGCAGTCTGCACTCCAGCGATTGACCGTAAAAGTAATCACACCTGTCTCGAAATCTTTCGTCGCTTCGCACCAATAGATGAAACCGTTCAGATAAATCGTTGCATCCGTATACCAACCTGTATCCAGAAACTGATCAATCTCTCTGCTTCTCATAATCAATATTTCTCCGCACCTTTTTGGTAAGGGGGGGGGTATCGTCACCCCAAGCCATAGGGCGATTATAGCAAATCGCTGAATCCAAAGCGACCGTGTTATGTATCTCACTTATTGCGGTCGCTTTGGATTTTTGTGCCCAGTGTACACACGTGACCAGAGATTTGTTAGTACATCCCACTTTAGGCTAAGCTTCTTTCCCCTTCCCAACATAAAGAGGGACAGACCGCAGCCTGTCCCCAATGCAACTCATACGAGTGTTCTGTAGTAGAAAATCAGGACGATGCCTGCCGCGAGAAGGAAGGTGCTTCCAACCGCCAGCATAGCCCACGGCGGGCCGGAAGGCTCGGCATGGCGCGTATGCACGAAATCAAAGTAGGTCTTGGGGAGCTTTGCACGCTTTTCCTCGCTCCGAAGAAGTCCAAAGAGCTTCTGGAGACCATAGCGAATCGCGTCAAAGGCGCCTTCTCCCGTAACCACCACCAGAAGCCCCATTCCCGCAAGCAGGACGCCCGGTACAAACAGGGCATCGCATAGCAGGAGCAGAAAGTCCTCCTGGCTTTCGGCCACCAGTCCTCCGCGTCCGATGAGCAGCAATACCGCCAGTAATGCACCGAAGAGCAGACTGATCAGCCATTGCTTTCTCCTGTTTCCCCTCATGAACGGATCTCCTCAAGATAGCGCGCATACTCGGCATCATTGCAGTGAATGTAATGTCCGGGCACGATCTCGCGCAGCTCGGGCTTGTCCACAGAGTAATCGTGGGCCTTCGCCGGATTGTACTCAATGCGCTGACGTGTTTTCTCATAATGCGGATCCGGATAGGGAATCGCAGAGAGCAGTGACTTGGTATAGGGATGCAGGGGATGCGCGAAGAGCTCATCCGAAGGCGCCATCTCCACGATATGGCCAAAGTACATAACGGCAATGCGGTCCGAGAAGTACTTGACCACGCTCAGGTTATGCGCAATGAACATGATCGTCAGTCCCATGCGCTCCCGTAGGTCATTGAGTAGGTTAATCACCTGGGCCTGAATGGAGACGTCCAGGGCGGAGATCGGTTCGTCGGCAATAATCAGATCCGGCTCCATGATGATGGCTCTTGCGATACCGATACGCTGTCTCTGCCCACCCGAAAACTCGTGCGGGTACCTGTCCGCATGCTCGCGCACAAGTCCGACCAGTTCCAGCATCTCATAGACCTTCTGGTTGATGTACTCCTTGTCGGTCACGCCGCGGATGATCAGGCCCTCGGCAATAATCTCGCGCACGGTCATGCGCGGATTAATGGAGGCAATCGGATCCTGGAAGATCATCTGCATCCGTGTCATGACATTGTCCTTGGCCGCCACCTTGCGCTCTGTTTCGTAGCGCCGTGTGCGCTCATCCAGGGCCTCGCCGCTTAAGGTCTTTATGTCCTTTTCGTAGGCTTCCTTCAGCTCTTTGAGGCGCTTTTCACGGTAGAAGTCGACACACTTGCTCTTCTCAACGCTACTCTCCAGAGCATTGTCCTCAGCCGTGCGAAGCTTGGACTGAAGCTCCTTTTTCAGCCGGTGCACTTCATCCTGTGCGCCGCGCTTTTTTGCTTCCTCGATTTTCGCGCCGTAATCCTGCTTGAGCTGCGCCTTCAGGACAGGCAGACCGTTCTGCGTGGAGGAAATACGCAGCCCGTCAAAATACACGTCACCCTCTGTAGGATCATAGAGGTTAATGATCGTGCGGCCGGTCGTGGTTTTTCCGCATCCGCTCTCGCCGACCAGACCGAAGACCTCGCCGCGCTTGATATAGAAGCTGATATCATCGACCGCTTTGGTGACGCTGCTACCGCTCTTGAAGTATTGCTTGAGGTGCTCTACGCGCAAGAGCGTGTCCGCATCCTCCTGAATGCCTGCCTCCTTGCGCTGGGAAATCAGCACCCGGCTGACCAGCTTACGGATAAGGAAGGCAAGGAGCAGGAGTACGATACCCGCGATGCACATTACAAGATACTTGGCTACGACAAACCAGAAGCCGGACACCACCCCGATGGTGGCGCGCTTGTCAGCCTCCTCCAGAACGGAGGTGGTAAGATAGCCTGTCTCCCAATCGGTGACAGAGACCGTCTGATCCGCCTGCGCGCGTGCGCGAAGCGCATCGCCTATGGCCTCGTAGCTTCCGTCGAAGCTCTCCTGAGAGAGCAGGTCCGGAAGAATGCTTGCAATGGCAGTCTTCAGCGGCAGGTTTCCGCCGAGGTTCTGTCCCGGATACTTGTCGGTCAGAATCTGCGCCGTTTCCTCAATGAGCGCCGCAAAATCGGCACTTTCCCCGGCAGCCTTCTTCTCGATAAGTCCACCCAAATGCTCGGCAAAGCTGTTCTCATCCTGGGTACGTTCGGTCTCGCGTACCTTGCTTAAGCGCTGAAGGTACAGATCGTAATCAAAGGTGTCGTTCATCCATGTCTTGACGTCCCGGACCGTCTCACCGGAGGCTGTCGCATCCTCCAGCCAGATGCGCACGGTACTCATGAACTCAAACCAGGTTCCTGCTTCCTCACCATGCTCTGCCTGTAGGCCTTCAAAGTATTCCTGGAAGAAGGGTTCCTGACTGGCGGCCTGCAGATTGGCCAGCTTGCCTTTTTTGGGGGCGGCACCGAAGCTGTTCACATACTCGAAGATCTTCCGAAGCTCCTGGCTGTCCTGAAG
>JAFUZB010000103.1 GCA_017476845.1 Clostridia bacterium | reverse complement strand
GTCAGGCCCTTCCTCCTTCTTTTCTTTCTCCTCCGCCCCGGTTTCGGTGGTGATAGCGGAGAGAATAGAGGAGAGCATATCGCTAATCTTGGAAGTAAACAAGGCCGCGCCCATCGTGCCGTGCATGCGCTGCATGCAGTCATTGCACAGATGCCGCGTGATGCGCTCCTCGCCGATAATGACATTTACCTGGCAGGTCGCTTCCCGGGTATTGCATTCCTCACAGATCATATTTCTCCCTTTCCGACGCAGCGTGTGCCTCGCGCGTCCCGGCCTTAGCCCCCGCTTCCTCACGGTTCTTGCGCGCCACGCTGGTGAGCATGGCCTTGAGAATCTTGGAGCGCATCGCATCCTTCATGGAGTCGGGCATGGGCACAGAGAGCGCCTGGCCGGATATGGCCGATCGCATGATGTCGCCCTCGCAGGCCGTGATCAGGCCCTCTCCCTCCAATTGTCCGATGATTTTCCCCGCCTCCACCTCGCCGATCGTATCTCCGATGCGTTCGGTGATGAGATAGCGGAACTTGGATCCTGACTGGATCACCCGGACAATGCGAATATAGCCGCCGCCCCCGCGCCTGGACTCGATGACGTACCCGTCGTCGATGGTAAAGCGGGTGGCAAGAACATAATTGATCTGGCTCGGCGCACAGCCGAAATATTCAGCGAGCTCGTTTCGCTTGAGCTCGACTTCCGGTTCTTCCTGCGTCAGCATGGTCTTGATAAAGGTCTCAATCGTATCGCTGAGCCGCATGTATATCCCTCGATTCCTGGTCATATGGCATAACTGACTTTCTTTGACCAACTGGAATTATAGCACCTGGCCTGCCTTTGTCAAGCCGTCGCAAGTAGGCGCACAATGCTTCTGACAACGCTTCCCCATAAGTAAAAGCGGCATGCCTGCACATGCCGCCAAACTGCTTACCTTTTGCCGTGAGAACACTTTCGTTTCCGCTTTGTCGCGTCCTTCTTCTCGGAGAGGTTTTGCTGCATCCCGCCTCACATATGGGACGTATCTCATACAAGCCAATGGCGTCAACCTAAAACCTTGACGTTGTAAAAACATAAACATTTAATGTGTTTTTGCTGAAAATGTTCGTATTTTGCTGTATTTTTGTCCACGTCCATCATAAAAGTTTTCGTAAACGAACTATTGACTAGCATTAAACTTTAACATACAATGTTCTCGAGAAATCTTACAATCGATACATTGGGAGAAAGTAATGTCAATAGTTCTTCAGCATGATTCCAGAACCAACACAACCTATGCCTATCATAACGTTGTAACGTGGATCAAAGATGAAAAGCGTTCTCATCAGAAGCGCACTCTTATCGGTCGCGTTTCCCCAGTGACTGGAGAGATCATACCTACAGCCGGTAATCGCCGAAGAAATCAAGTCGACGAAAACCTAATTAAGGAAGAAATCGAAGCGTACAATCAAAAAGTCAAGGCAAGAAACCAGCCGAGTATGAGTGTGGAGAGACTTGAGAACGACAGTAGTCAACAAATACAGAATAGCAACAGCAAGGAGAATGAACAGCTACGGAAAGCTTTGCTAGACTTTGCGAAGGCTATTCTTGATATCTACGAAGAAAAGTAGCTTTGGAATCGAGCTCTATGGACCGACCATAGAGCATGATAAACATGCCACATGTCTGTCATGCCTATTACAACATTCTTTTTCCCTGGTTAAGCTCTTCTCAAGAGCCACAGAACGGAGGAAAAAGTAATGTTCGATCCAATAGTCATCAAGCAGGTTACACAGGTCTTTATGGCTTTTGCAGCATTTCTTTGCACCCCAGAAGTTTGTAATCTGTCAAGGATGAATGCTGGTGATTTCACCAGAAACGTCGGAAAACTGCCGCTGTCACGATGCTTGCTTTATTTGATCTTCAGAAACTGTAAGGACACGAACTCTGAACTGTCGAAGTTCTTTGCATCCATTGACAGGAATTCAGAGCGACCTTCACGTCAAGCTGTGAACAAACGGTTGCGTAGAGTGAACTCTGCCGTATGGACTTGCCTGAGTGCGAAGTTCACAGAGCTTGTTTATGGCAGTAGTAAATTAGCAACAAAGCTCAGAGGTTATTCAGTGTGGGCGACAGATTCCTCGTCTTTGGAAATGCCATATTCCAAAGAAGCAGAGGCTAAATTCGGGATGCACCGGAGCAATCATTCCAAGAAAGACAGCGCCAGTGGAAAAATCCTTGCAAGATGCGGTGGTTTATACGATGTTCTGAACCGTTTCTTCATTGATTACAGAATTGAAGCGTTCAATCATTCAGAGATGTCCATCATCATCAATCAACTTCGGATGTTTGCATATATGCTGAACCACCATAAGATCATTATCCTTGGTGATCGTGGCTATATCTCTCTTCAACTGATGGTTCTGATGGAGAAACTGGGATATAGTTACTGCATTCGTGGGAAAAGATCTGACTACAAAGCAGAAGTCGGGCGGATGAAATCCAATGACGAGTATGTTGAGATCAAGATAACCAAAATTATCTTGTCCCGGATTACGATCCCAGAGGTGCGTGCCTATTTGGAAGGCTGCGAAGTTTTTCGGGTACGTGTTGTCAAAAAGTATTGGATGAATCCAAAGACAGGTGCCGAGGAACTGACAATTTACTTCACGAATCTGAGCCCAAAAGAGTTCAACACTGATGCTATAGTTGATTTATACAAACTCAGATGGCGTATAGAAATTGCGTATGGCGTCTTGAAAAGCATCTTGGAATTGGAACGCCATATTTCAACCAATCCCGAAGTAGCGCTGAACGTGCTTTATGGAAAGATAATGTTCTACAACTGCTCATCTTTGTTCAGAGAACCATTAGAACAGCTAATAACTGCAGAGGAAACCGTGAAGTCTCCTGATGAAAGGAACCAATATCATTATCAGGTGAATGCCAAAGTGCTAACTGCTCAACTTTATGCAGAGAACATGGTAAGGTGCCTGATTATGGGAAATGACATTGCCGGTCATGTTTCCAAATTGTTTGAGGACCTATACATCCTCAGGAACAAGATGAAAACTCCCATCAGGAATGACCGACATTACGAAAGATGGGGAAAACCTGTTACATGTAGTCACAAGTACAGATTTCGTATAGACGGTCGAAATCACCCTAAGGTAGCGTTGATCAGTGGCGTATTAAGAACAGTTAAACCATAGCACAAAGTTCGGGTTTCGCGTGCGCCGTATATTTTAGCCTACCTTAAGTTGACGCCATTGATCTCATACAAGCTGCTCTGCAACCAACTCCCGTATGCGCGCAAAGCCTTTCAAGAGGACTTCCCTGGTCGCTTCCTCCAACCCATCCATCTCAGGCGCGGGCATGACCTGCACCGGCTCCCCGCTCCCTTCGATCTTCCGGCTCCCGCCTTTTCTGTGCGCCAATGTAAGCTCGGGGCTGACGGGAAGACGACTCAGGGGAAGAAAGGGAATCAGAAGGCCAAGTCCGGATGCAATAAGGGATGGGGCATCGAAGGCTCGCAGCGTCTTCGGTTCCGTCTCCATCCACCGCGCTTCCTCGCCCGCTCTGTAACGGATGCGTACCTTTTCCGGCAGCGCCATGGTCTGCCGGAGATACATGCAGGCCTGTCCGCAGATCTCCCCGGGAAAAGACTTGACCCGTCCTTTGCCTCCGCCGAAGGACCGCGCCACACCCAATTCATAGAGGTTCAGCACAATCTGTCCGGACGCCGTTCCCTCAAGGACCATCTGGACCACATGTTCTCTCGTCTCCCCCTCCCGCACGCCTGCCATCACCATGTGCAGAACGTATACGCACCGGGATGCCTCCGCCAGCCCAAAGGCCATGGATACGGGCTTTTCCGGGGACTGAAAGCCAAAGGAGAGGATCTCCCCCTCCTCTCCCATGAGGGATTGCACCATCCGGGCTGCGAGGGACGGAAGGGAGCGCACCAGGTCATCAAAGACACTGAGCATTGACCTGACAAAGGGGTCCTCCCTTTTCTCCTCCCCGTGCTGCATGCGTTGGTAGATTTCCAGCATGGTCTGCTCGTCCCCGGGCTTCCCGACTTCTGCGATGGGATTCACCGTCTGCACCTCCTTGAAAAAGGTTACCCTCATTGTAACCGGAAATCGCGCCCTTGTGTGTGAACCATAAGTTCAATAGGTAAACTTATGTATCTTATTCGGTATACGCAAAACAGGACACTTCCCCATGGCAGGCTACGGTCTATTGTGCTAGAATGCCTGTAAAAAACCGGGAGGGATTCCCCTGATTACACGTCCGGTCACGCAAGACGAGATCGCCCGCTGCAACGAGCTCTTCGCTGTCGCCTTTGACAGTCCCATGACGAAGGAGGTCTGGGAAAACCTGCGAACCAGCCCCAAGGAGGATGGCTGCCTCCGGTGGGCCACCTTCCTTGACGACAATACCACCATGACCTCCAAGTTTGTCCTCACGCCCTTTACCATCACCTATGAGGGCCAGGCCGTGCCCATGGTCGGCGTGGGCGGCGTCGCTACCCTTCCTCCCTACCGCGGACAGGGCGGGATCCGCGCCTGCTTTGAGAAGGCGCTTCCGGATATGGCTCAGCGCGGCGCCCTCTTCTCCATGCTCTACCCCTTCTCCAACCGCTTCTACCGCAAGTTCGGCTACGAGCTGGGACTGCAGATGCACGAGTGGAACGTGCACCTGGACAGCCTTACACATCTGCGCCCTGAAGCCGAGGTGACCCTCCTGGAAAAGGCCAACGCTGGTACCCTCGCTCCCCTCATCCAAGGTGCCGACCGTGCCTTTGAAGCACGCTATAACGGCATGGTCCGCACAGGAGAAAAGGACAGGGCCTGGATCCATAAGGCCAATCCCTTTACAGACGGCGCCTACACCTATGTCTGCCACCGGGGAGATACGCCCCTGGGCTACGTGCGCTTTCGCCCGGGCAAGGAGGGGGACACCCGCTTTCTCGATGTCGGGCAAATGGTCGTCACGGACCGTAGTAGCCTTCAGACCCTGCTGCATCTCTTCTCCGTCTTTGCCGCCGACTATACCTTTGCGCGCTTCCGCCTGCCTGTCTCCCTCCCCGTCACCGCCCTGCTTGCGGAATGCTCGCTGGGGAAAGTCGAGGTGAAAGTGCGCGAGACGGCGATGGTGCGGGTCATCCGGGCCAGGGACGTCCTCCAGGCCATGCAGCCCCAAAAGGAAGTCCATTTCGCCCTCCGGCTGCACGATGACCTCATTGCGGAGAACAACGCCGTCTTCCGTATCACGGGAGATCCTGCGCAGGGGACGCATGTCGATGTCCTCCCCTGTGAGGCAGATGCCGACGCGGACATGGACATCCGGGTCTTTTCCCAGCTTGCCATCCGCCGCTTCGGGGCAGAGGACCTGCCGTATCTTCCCGTCACGCTGTCCACAGGCGCCGACCTCTCCGGGCTTTTCTACCAAAGCCCCGGGTATATCACCTATCCCTTCTGATGCGCCCCGCTTCACAAGCTGATACAACGAAAGGCAAGGCCGTCCTTTGCCCTGCCCGCGTCCATCCATTACAATACATCCGGGGCCTTGGCCCCCTGGAAGGAGAATACAATGCGCTACGGTTTCTTTGATGATGCAAAACGCGAATATGTCATCGACCACGTCGACTGCCCCCAGTCGATGACCAACTACCTCGGCACCCAGCGGATGGGCGCCGTGATCTCCCACAATGCCGGCGGCTACAGCTGGCTGGACACCCCCGAGTACGGGCGCATCACACGCTTTCGGCCCAACGGCGTGCCCACCGACGGTCCCGGCCACTGGGTCTATCTGCGCGACGACGATGCCGGTGACTACTGGTCGGTTTCCTGGCAGCCCACCGCGGTGAGTGATGTGGGAAGCTACGTGGCCCGCCACGGCCTGAGCTACTCCGTCTTTGAGGCGAAGAGAAACGGCATAGAGGCCTCGGAAACCCTGTTTATCCCCCGCGAGAAGGACAAGGCGACCGATCCCGTGGAGATCTTTGATGTGCGCCTTCGCAATACCTCAGGCAGCGTTCGGCACATCTCCGTGTACGGCTATGTCGAGTTCTCCTTCCATCACATTGAGTTCGACAACCAGAACTTCCAGATGAGTCTGTACTGTGCAGGCTCCTGCTATGACAGTGCCTCCGGGGCGGTCGTCTGTGACCTGCACTATGAGGACGGGGAGTTTGAGTTCTTCGGGAGCGACGCTGCGCCCGAGAGCTTTGACGGACAGCGGGATGCCTTCCTGGGCGCCTACCGCAGCGAGCGCAATCCCATCGGGGTGGAAAACGGCCGCCTGTCCGGTTCCGTCGAATGGGGCGGCAACCCCGTCGGCGCGCTTCGCCGCACCCTGACCCTCTCCCCCGGCGAGGAGGCCCGCGTGCTCTTCTATCTCGGCCGCGGGGACGGGACGGCCGCACAGCGCGCCAGGGAGCGCTATGATGCGGAGGGCACCGACCGTGCCTTCCGGGAGCTTCGCGCATTCTGGGACAAAAAGCTCGGCGCCCTGCAGATCGCAACGCCCCACGAGAACATGAACCGCTCCATCAATATCTGGAACCTCTACCAGAGCGAGATCAACGTGCTCTTCTCCCGCTTCTCCTCCTTCATTGAGGTCGGCGGGCGCACCGGCCTGGGCTACCGCGACACCGCGCAGGACGCGATGTGCATTCCCCACGCCGAGCCCGACATGTGCCGCACGCGCCTGGAGCAGCTCCTCCACGGCCAGGTCAGTGCCGGCTATGGCCTGCACCTCTTTGATCCCGCCTGGTTTGAGGAGCAGAAGGAGCAGGACAGCAAATCCCCCACCGTCATTCCGACCTTCAACACCTCCCGCATCCACGGCATCAAGGATGCCTGCGCGGACGATGCGCTCTGGCTCATCCCGGCCATCGTGGAGTATGTGCGCGAGACCGGGGATACCGCGTTCCTTGATCGCAGCATTCCCTTTGCCGATGAGGGTGAGGCCACCGTATGGGACCACATGAAGCGCGCCCTGGACTTCTCCTACAGCCAGATAGGCAGCCACGGGATAACAAAAGGCCTTCGCGCCGACTGGAACGACTGTCTGAACCTGGGCGGCGGTGAGAGCGCCATGGTCGCCTTCCTCCTCATCTGGGCCAGCGAGCATTTCCTGGACGCCGCAAGAAGCCTTGGGAAGGATGAGGATGTCAAGACCTATGTGCCGAAGCTTGAGGGCATGAAAAAAGCCTGCCAGGATATACTCTGGGACGGCGAATGGTTCCTGCGCGGCTTTACCGCAGACGGACGCCCCATCGGCAGCCATACCGCCGAGGAGGGCAAGATGCACCTGGAGTCCGCGGCCTGGGCCGTGGTTTCCGGCGCCGCAACGCGGGAGCAGGCCCTGTCCACCATGGACAATGTCGACAAGTGGCTCTACACTCCCTACGGTCTTCTCCTCAACGCGCCCTCCTTCACCAAGCGGGATGACGGCATCGGCTTTATCACCCGCGTGTATCCGGGCATCAAGGAGAACGGCGCCATCTTCTCCCATCCCAACCCCTGGGCATGGGTCGCAGAGTGCCGTCTGGGACGCGGCGAGCGGGCCATGAAGTTCTATGACGCCCTTCTCCCCGAAAACCAGAACGACCTCATGGAGGTCCGTCAGGCCGAGCCCTACACCTACTGCCAGTTCATCATGGGAAAGGACCACACCGCCTTCGGCCGTGCGCGCCATCCGTTCATGACCGGCTCCTCCGGCTGGGCCTACTATGCCGCCACGCGCTATATGCTCGGCGTGCGGCCGGAGTTTGATTCCCTGACCGTCGATCCCTGTATCCCCGCCCAGTGGGACGGATTTGAACTCACCCGCGTGTGGCGTGGCGCAACCTACCGCATCCATGTCACCAATCCCGACCATGTCGAAAAGGGTGTGCGCACCCTGTGCGTGGACGGCGAAAAGGCCGATCACATCCCTGCCTTTACAGGCGGCGAGCACGATATCCAGGTCGTCATGGGATAAAAATGGCCCCGGCTGCAAAAGCAGCCGGGGATTCTTTCGCCTGAACCAACGCGGCGCTGCCTTACGTCATGGCGCTTAAGCGGATAAGCGATTTGGAGAGTTCTATGGCTTCCGGGGAAATCGGATAGCGCTTTCCCCCGGAGACGACAACGCTCTCCATGGGGACATGCTCCGGAAGTGTACGTTCAATCTCATGGGCGATATAATGCAGCTGTACGCAGTGCGGGGACCGGTCCACCGAGGCAAAGGTCACGCCCGTGATTTTCCCTGTCCCCAGCATGGCCGAAAGCTTGGTCACCGCCATATTCAGGTGCGTTTCCTCCAGGCACACGCTATAGGCGCAGTCCGCCTCGGAGCACAGCTCCAGGAAGGCCTCCGGCTCCATATTCTCCAGGCAGGTCCCGTAGATGAGCACGCGGCCCTTTGGCGCATACACATTGGTGGACATCAGTGACGCCATACCCTGTTCCTCCTTACAAAACGCAACGGAAAGGAGCTTACCATGTCCTTTGCCCCTCTCACAGCCTATCTTGACTCCCTCCATGATGAGGGTGTTCCTGGACTGGAAATCCTGGTCTGCCGTAACCAAGAGACGGTCTACGCCCATCTTGCCGGGGAGCGGTCTCCCGGCGTCCCGCTTTCCTCTCCCGCGCTCTACCGCTTTTACTCCATGACCAAGCCGCTGACGATGACCCTCACCATGCAGCAGATTGAGCGGGGACACCTTCGCCTCCAGGACCCCGTATCCGCCTATCTTCCCGCCTATGCTCATCTCACCGTGCGGGACGGGGAAGAGGTCCGGGAAGCCAGAGGTGTCCTTACCGTAGAGCATCTCATGGCGATGCAGGGCGGGCTGGACTATGACACCCAGGCGTCTGAAATCCAAAAGGTCGTACAGTTGCACGGCGGAAATGCCTCCACCATGGAGGTCGCAGACGCCCTCGCCGCGCGCCCTCTGCACTTTGATCCCGGCTGTGGTTTCCGCTACAGCCTCTGTCACGACGTGCTCGGAGCCGTCCTGGAGGCAGCGACAGGAAAGACGCTCAGCCAGCTCGCCCGGGAAAACATCTTCGATCCTCTGGAGGTTGAAGATCTCACCTTCCATCCCACGCCCGCGCAGCGCGCTTCCCTCGCCTCGCAGTACCTTTGGACCGAGGAAGGCCGGGCAGTGGAGGTGGAAAACGAGATGGAGCCTCTCTTCTCCATGCCGCGCTATGAGAGCGGCGGTGCGGGACTCATGGGCTCAATCGCAGGATACATGCGCTTTGCGGACGCGCTGTCCTGCGGCGGCGTCGCGGAAAACGGCGTGCACATTCTTTCCCCGGAAAGCATTGCCGAGATGGCGCGCAACCGTCAGAGTGGTCAGGCGATGGATGACTTTCGGAAGATCGGTCACAAGCGGGGCTACGGCTACGGTTTGGGCGTACGTACCCTCCTGGACCCCGCGTCCTCCCGCTCGCCCCTTGGCGAGTTCGGCTGGGACGGTGCCGCAGGTGCCTATGTGCTCATGGACCCGTCAAACCGCATCACCATCGTCTACGCCCAGCATGTGCTGAACATGAATCAGGCGTACTATGTCTTCCACCCGCGCATCCGTGACCTGGTCTATGAGGCCCTCCTGTAAGCCGGGTCATGCCCCGGCCAATTCGAGGGCCAGTTTCGCCGCCCCGTGCGCGGGGTCTGATCTCGGGAACCCGATGGTAACCTCCGGCAGGGAAGCGTGAATCCGCGCACTCACAAG
>JAFUZB010000102.1 GCA_017476845.1 Clostridia bacterium | reverse complement strand
TCTGGAAATCTGGTACTGTGCGAAGATGGGTACGCAGAAGTCAGAAGGACATATCAGGCTGCAAAACAGCTGATCAAGGCGGAATACTACGGTACAGATGGTCAACCCATCCTGCTGCCTGCCGGGTACGCGTCCTACATGCGGGAACTGGATGCAAATGGTAATCCTTCTGTGATCGTTTATTATGGAACAGATGGCAACCGTGTCATAACCAAAAGCGGTTATGCCGAAATCCGCAGGACATGGAAGACCAGTAAACTGACCACTTATGAAGCCTGGTATGGTGTGAATGGCGAGCCTATTGCACTGGATGATACCTATGCATCTGTTGAACGTGACTTTGATGAATGGGGCAATACTATTCATGAGAAGTATTATGATGCATCTGGAATTCCGGTGCTGTGCGAAGATGGCTACGCAGAAGTCAGAAGAACATATCAGGCCGCAAAACAGCTGATCAAAGCAGAATTCTTTGGCATGGATGGAAAACCGATCCTGCTGCCTTCCGGGTATGCATCCTATACACGTGAATTGGATGCAAACGGAAATCCTGCTGTGATCGTGTATTATGGAACAGATGGCAACCGCGTCATAACCAAAAGCGGTTATGCCGAAATCCGCAGGACATGGAAGACCAGTAAACTGACCACTTATGAAGCCTGGTATGGAGTCAGTGGGGAGCCGATAGCAGTAAAGGATACGTATGTATCAGTAGAACGCGACTTCGATGAATGGGGTAATACCATTCTGGAGAAGTATTATGATGTATCTGGAAATCTGGTACTGTGCGAAGATGGGTACGCAGAAGTCAGAAGGACATATCAGGCTGCAAAACAGCTGATCAAGGCGGAATACTACGGTACAGATGGTCAACCCATCCTGCTGCCTGCTGGGTACGCGTCCTACACGCGGGAACTGGATGCAAATGGTAACCCTTCTGTGATCGTTTATTATGGAACAGACGGCAACCGAGTGATCACCAAGAGCGGATATGCAGAGATTCGCCGGACATGGAAGACAAGCAAACTTGCAACCAGTGAAGCTTGGTATGGCGTTAATGGTGAGCCAATCATCATTTCTGATACGTATGCTTCCTATAAAAAAGATTATGATGATTTCGGCAATACGATTCAGGAACATTACTATGGTCTGAAGGGCGAGCCGGTTCTGATTGGGGATGGATATGCCTCTGTGCAGCGCACGTATCAGGCATCCAAACAGCTGACTTCTGCCCGCTACTATGGAACAGATGGAAATCTGGTGATCATAAAGGCAGGGTATGCTGTACTCGAAAGAGAACTGGATGAGTCTGGAAACATCCTGAGGGAAGCATATTATGATGAAAAAGGTCAGCCCATTGCACCTTCCACATATGCTTCCTACACGGTTTCCCGCGATACTGCAGGGAATGCCCTGGAAATCTCGTATTATGACGTGGATGGAAAGCTGGCTCTGTGTAAGCAGGGCTATGCGAGAATCATTCGTGAGTATGATGAGAAGAACAGGGCGGTCTATGAAGCACATTTTGATACAGACAACCAACCTCTCAATTTTTCAAAGGAAACCTATACTGCAGTCCGCAAAGTGTATGACGAATGGAATAACATCATTGATACGGTTTACTACGGCGCTGATGGTGAGAGAACAACCTGCAAAGCAGGGTACAATGAGATCCGAAGTGAATATGAGGGTGCAGAACGATTAATTCATGCAGCCTACTTTAATTCGGACGGAACTCCCTTCACAAATGGCAGCTTTTATGCCTCCTACAGTCGTGTGAATGATGAAAACGGGAATCCTGCTGTAATCACCTACTATGATGCACAGGGAAATCGCGTCATGATCAAGAGTGGATATGCAGAGATCCGGCGCACATGGGAAGGTAAGCGCGCCGTCTACGAAGCGTGGTTTGGTGTAAATGGTGAACCGGTCACACTGAAGGATACATATGTTGCTATTGCAAGGACATACGATGCATTTGGCAATGTATCCGGAGAAGTATATTATGGAGTAGACGGGCAAAAGGTGCTTTGCATGGCTGGATATGCGGAAGTAAGAAGGGAATATCGCGCTTCCAAACAGCTCATCTCTGCAGCCTTCTACGACACAAACGGAAATCCTGTGATTCAGGAAGATGGCTGTGCCGCTTTTACACGCGAACTGGATGACAAGGGAAGGACGCTGACTGAAGCATACTTTGGTCTGAATGGGGAGCGTGTGCTTGGGGGTAAAGGATATGCAGAAGTACGATACGTGTATGATGAAGCGGGCAATCCGATCCGTGAATCATGGTATGGTGTAGATGGGAAGCCGATAACACTTGGGGATACATATACTGAAGTGTGCAGAGCATATGATGCGGATGAACATGTCGTGTATACACAGTATCTTTTGGATGAAAAACCTGTACTCTGCAATGACGGGTACTGCTATGTGCGCAATCAGTATGAAGGACAGTATCTGATTCGTACCAGCTACTATGATGTCAACGATATTCCGACACTTTGCGCGGATGGCTACAGTGCTGTGACATATTCATATCAGAAAGGGAAGCTTTCGGTCAAAGCCTATGAAGACATGATGGGCTCTCCGATCAATGACATTAACGGTATCTACAAGGTTGAATATACAAAAGGGAAGCCCACTGCTTACTTCAATACAGATGGCGAAGAAGTCAGTGGTGACCAGGAATGATTCACTCCATAGGCCTCCTGCAGAGCGTAGATCTGGCAATAGAGATGTTGAAGAATGGAGATCTCGGCATTCTGGTGCCGGATTACACAGATATTAATGTTTCTGACAAAGTGGTTCGCATCATTCAGTCGTATGTGGGTGTTGTGAATAAAATGGTATGGCATAAGTACTGAGTTATGGGGCAGGTTTGCCCCATTTCGCTTATGTTTAAACGAGTATATACAAACGAATAAATACAAATGAGCAATTAGGAAACTATCATAGGATGATACTATGGAGAAAGAGAGTAAGCGTAAAAACCGCCACGTATAGCCAAATCTAATTCGTTCCGGTATTCTAGCGGTATCTATCGAAGTCTCAAGGACTCCTTGGACTTCCAGGGAGATCGTTGGAAAGGACCCGACTATGGAAGGAATCAAGCTGAACGAAGCTAAGCATGAATCATACCTCCAGCTTTGGCGCGGTCGTGTTATGGAATGCCGGAACAGCGGTAAACCGATCGCAGTGTGGTGTGAAGAACAAGGGATCAATATCAAGACATATTATTACTGGCAAAAGCAGGTTTGGGATAAAACAGCAAACACGATTATTCCAAACGGGCAGAGCAGCTCCTCTCAGGTACGACCTGTTCAGTTGAGGGAATAGAGAATGTCGGTGGAGCAGATTGGTGAGAGACTGAAGAAAAGGCCAGAAACGATCAGATCTTATCTTCCCTATGAACGGGTTATCTATAATTTGACGGAACGATCTGTGAACGCAGACCGGCTACAGCGGTTCAAAAAGAAGTGGGGCAGCTATAAGAAGAAAGGTGTTCAGAAAGAAGAAGCAATATAGGAGAAATGAAACGAGGAATGAAATGAGAATGTTTAAGCAGGATCAAGTGCGAGTCTGATGAATGTGACTAAAAAAGTGCAAAATGCACAGACATAGCCAAATGGTATCTGCATTGGCAGAGAAAAATATGGCTTTACATACAAAATGTTCAAAAATCGGTAAATACACAAGAAAACTGAACAAAATGGTGTTGACATAAATAGATTGTCAGTGCTATACTTGCGTTCGGTTCATGATAGAAAACTTCTCTGGATTGAACAAATTTAAACTTGCAGGAACGATTACAGCCCCAAACATTCAATGGCATCCAGAAGACGGGAAGCAAATTGAACTGCAAGAGACGATGTATAGGGGATTAGTCATGAAGAAGTTTGTTTTGATTCAGGTGCTTCTTTTCTGTGTATTGCTCATCTGTACGACTTCCGCCTATGCGGCAGATAACAGCCGTGTAGTCATCTACACAGCTGCCGAGGACGAGCGTATCGCATATCTGCAGGATCAACTGGATATGCAGTTTCCTGACTATGAGATTGTCTTCCAGTCACTTGGAACAGGCCAGCTCCTTTCCAAGCTTCAGGCAGAAGGTCAGAATGGAGATTGTGATATCTTCTATGATCTGGAAGTCGTGAACGCGGAAATCATTCTGAATGCCAATCCGGATCTGTTTGTTGACCTGAGCAGTTATGACTTCTCTATCTATGATCCCTCTGTTACCGGTTACACCGACCGCCATCATCAATACGCAGTTAATGGAAAGACTGCTGGCGCTTTTCTGGTGAATACAAAGATGCTGGATGAGGAAGAACTTCCGATTCCTGCTTCCTATGAGGATATGCTGAAGCCTGAATATGAGGAACTGATTTCCATGCCCAGCCCTCTTTCTTCTGGTACGGGTTACAGCTATTACAATGGGATGATTACACTCCTTGGTGAAGATGAAGGTCTCGCATATTTTGACGAACTGAATCCGAACATCAAGGAGTACACTACTTCCGGTTCTGCTCCGGCGAAGGCTGCTGTTCGTGGAGATGTTGCAATAGCTTATGGTCTCCTCTGGCAGTGTGTGCAGTATGCTAATGATAACGAGGGAATGACTGTAGTGGTGCCGGAACAGGGGTTGGCATTTGACCTGTTCACCATGGGCATGATTTCCGGCCATGAAACAAAGGAACCAGTTAAGGCAGTTTTTGATTACCTCTACAATGAACTCAACAAGC
>JAFUZB010000101.1 GCA_017476845.1 Clostridia bacterium | reverse complement strand
TCTGAATGCACTGTTATTTCTGAAACGCAGTACTAGAGACGTATATGGTTTTCGGAGGCATGCCCTATTATCTTGATATGCTTGACGAGGAGCTTCCTCTTTCAGAGAACATTGACAGACTTCTTTTCTATCCGAACGCGCCGCTGAAAACGGAATATGACTTTTTGCTTAGATCGCTATATAAGACGCCATTCCAGTACCAAAAGGTAATTGAGGCATTGGCTTCCACCCTTCGGGGCATGACAAGAGAAGAACTGGGCACAGTGACGGGGCTCAATGGCGGTGAATTGACGCAGGTATTAAGAAACCTGGAAGCCTGTGATTTCATCCGGAGCTATATGTATCCCCAAAAAAGCATACGGGCAAAGACCTTCCAGCTGACTGACATGTTCTGCCTGTATTCGCTCCGCTTCATGCAGAAGGATAACCAGGAACGCGACTTCTGGACAAAGTCGATTCAGAGTGAGGAACGGAATGCCTGGGCGGGATATGCATTTGAACAGACCTGCCTGCATCATGTTCAGCAGATCAAAGAAAAACTGGGTATATCTGGGATTCTAAGCAATGTCTATGCATGGAACAGCCGCGCGTTTACGGACAAGGACGGGAATGTGTGGGAAGGTGGACAGGTTGATCTGGTGATTGATCGGAATGATAAAGTGATCAATCTGTGCGAGATGAAGTACAGCCAGGATGAGTATGCCATTGATGGAGACTACGCGAGGACGCTTCAGAACCGAATCGAACTGTTCCGCACAGTGCAGAGGACAAAGAAGGATTTGCGCTGCACCTTTGTTACGCTCTATGGTGTGAAGAATAATAGCTACAGGGATCTTGTGGACGATCAAGTGATGATGGACGATCTCTTCAGATGACGAGACTGGTGAACAGGTTTGCCCATACAGAATAGCAAAATGCTGCTTACAGGCTGAGACTGACAGCTTTGGCAAGCGGTGGAAAAGAGGTTTACTATGTCAGAGCACAAGAAATATGGATGGACAGCGAAGGGTATTGTCGGCATGATATTTTCACCCATGGGACTGATTTGGTTGGTACTGGGTGTGGCCTTGTGGTACTATGGCGCAGGCGACGAGCCAGATGATCCGTTGGTTTTCCTGTGTGTCTTTGGCGGGCTTGGGGCCATATTCCTTCTTGTAGGACTGGGCCTGCTGCTTGCGGATATCCATCGTCGTACACTCTTGCGCCGCGCATACGAAGGCGGATATTACGTGATGGCGAAAATCGCCGGAACCGGAGTGAGGGCGAATGTCAACGTGAAGGGCAGACATCCCGTGTACGTAGAATGCCATTACACAGATCCATCTACAGGTACGGTGCATGTCTATTTCAGCAGGGATCTGTACCTTCAAGTCGATGACCTGTTCACATCAGACGAAGTGCCGGTATATCTTGACCGTATGAATGATGCCGTCGGATTTGTCGACATAGATGCTGTGCTTCCGAAAATCCAAGTACACACCTGATGCCGATGCCTCCTGAAGATGCCCGTGCGGAAAAGATGCAGGATCGTCTGAGTGCACGTAATTTTGCGTTCTTCCCTACAGGCTTATCTGCAGGATACACTTTGATAGAATCATCATGAACACAGTAGTTTTACTCGCATTCCTTCTACTTTTTCTGAACCTCTTGTCCTTTTCCCTCATGGGGTTTGACAAGCACTGTGCCAGGAAAAGACAACGCCGTATTCCCGAAAAAGTACTCTTTCTCGCAGCAGCATGCTTCGGCGGTTTGGGTGGTGTTCTCGGAATGTGCCTGTTTCACCACAAGACAAGACACTGGTACTTTGCTGTCTTCTTTCCCTTCTTTCTGATCATACAGGTGGCATTGCTGATCCTGGCGTTGCGGGCATGGTATATGCCATAACAGCTTTTCGCAAAGGTATCGACGTTGGCGCCGCAGTATCTGCTGCAGTTGCTATCAGGGGTTTTTTGAACATGCACAACACAGTTATTGCTTCCAATGTAACCATTCTTGATGACGGTATTCGACTGCGCGGCGTATTGGAGCGACCGAGCAACGAAAACAGTCCGCTTGTGATCGTCCTTCACGGATTCACCAGTACAAAAGACAAATCCCACACCGTCTCTGCCTGTCATACCATGCATGATGCAGGTTTTGCTACACTGCGTTTTGATCTCTATGGTCATGGAGAAAGCGACGGTGAGTTCAAGCATCATACTCTCTACAAGTGGATCTCCAACACATTTGCTGTGATCAATTATGCCAGAGAGCTGGATTTTGTCACTGACATTTTCCTTTCCGGGCATTCGCAGGGAGGGCTTGTTGCAGCGCTTGCAGGCGGTATGGCTCCAGACCTTATCAAGGGACTGATTCTGCGTGCGCCTGCCTTTATGATTCCCCGTTGTGCCAGGGAAGGCACGATGTTGGGGCGCGGCTTTGATCCCACGCATATTCCTGACGAAGTCGAAGTGATCAAAGGCCTGACACTGGCAGGGGACTATATACGTGTAGCCCAGACCATCGATGTGGATGCTGCCATAGATCGTTTCCCGGGTAGTGTACTGCTCATCCATGGAGATGCAGATGATGTGGTACCGGTGGAGGATACATATGCTGCTTCCAGGCGATACTCACATTGTGCGTTGGCTGTCATTCCAGGGGAAACGCATCACTTTGACCAATTTCCCGATGAGATGAATGCTTCCATTCGCAAATGGCTGATGCGGACCAGGGCATGACATACCTGCGAGGGCATCGGATGTGGATAGAGCATCTGTAGACAGATGGAAGAGTATTATGCATTTCATGCGTTGCGGGACGACTGAAGCAATGCCGGGAGTGGCTTGATTTTACCTTGCGTTCAAGCTTTTCTATGCTTGCAGCACTCTGAGAGATATGTTATACTTCCGTCTGCCATACATGTGTCACACGAGACACGGAGTGTATGTGCACTCGTAGTTCAGTGGGATAGAGTGGCTGTCTTCTAAGAAACAGATTACTGCTTTTCTGGAAACTGAGAACGGGCATGTCACGGAGCTGACCCGACATTGAGGTTACTCCGATCCTCAATGATCTGGAGGTCAAAATCAGCGGGTGGGAAAATGTCTTACCAAAGTTAGAAAAGCTGATTAGAAAAAAGGCCTTCCCGATTAGCAAAACCACCCCCGACACTACTCGGTGAGCAATCACCCACACCTCGAAAACCTTGAAAAATAAGGGCTGTCGAGGACAAGGTTCCGTAGCTCAGTAGGATAGAGCGGTCGCCTCCTAAGCGACAGGCCGTGGGTTCGAATCCCGCCGGGATCACCATAATTGCCTACCAGATTCGACAAATTTGCCCCAAAAGGCAATTGTGGAGCTGGTAGGATTTTTCTTTTTCCGTGCGTCGCTGAATGCAAAGAAAAGCGCCAAGTTCCTTTAATTCAAGGATTCTTGTCGCATATCATCCGATAGTTGACCTATGCTTTATAATGCAATGCTAATTTGGGATTGATCTTCAGTTAATTGACGCTTTTATCCGGAATTCCGCTTCGGGGGAGGGAGGCAAGCGGGGGTTCTGCCCCCCGTACCTCCGAGGTTTATCGCTTTTGTTTTCCAGGAGAGCAGTACAACTGCTGTAGGCGCTTTTCACATCCGCTTCGTCCTGGCTTCCTCGCATTGCTTGTAGAAAGCTCTGAAATAATCTGGTCCTTCCATCCATAACTTGGAATCGTAATGATACAGACATTGATAAGCAGGTGATGTTACCAAGCGGTCTCTGGCTTCAGCCCT
>JAFUZB010000100.1 GCA_017476845.1 Clostridia bacterium | reverse complement strand
GTAGGTGACATAGCCGGCAAGTGTGGTGATATGGTGGATCTGAGGGACATGATCTTCACCGTTGAGGATCGCCTGGTGAAGATGTGCGATGGACCAGCGCTGCGGAATATTAAACTGGAAAAGATTGGTCAGTTCCTCTGCCGCCTGCTCCGTAATGGTGTTGCGCCAGGTGCGGAAGGGAGTGAGCAACTGCATATTATCATCAAAGGTAAGGTAGCCGTGCATCATGGCGCTGATACCGATGGAACCGATCGTTTCCAGTGTCACACCATAGCGTGCATGGACATCCTGCTTAAGCTGGAGATAACTGTCGGTGAGTCCCGCATGGATTTTTTCCTGGGAATAGGTCCATACACCCTTTTCGAGATCGTCATGCCATTCGTGGGCACCGGAGGCGAGCACAGTCCCATCGGGAGCGATAAGGATTGCTTTGATGCGAGTAGAGCCAAACTCGATACCGAGGGAGGTCTTACCTTCTTTGAGGAGTACAGGAATGGTTTCGGGGGATAGGGAAGCCATGAGCAACACACCTTTCTTTTGCGTTCAAGTAGTATCTGTCAGGCGCATGTAGAGCCTTGAAACCAAACTGGGATGATTATCTGAAGTATCTTGACTGGACATCGGGAATCTTTCCGCCGCGTGCGCGTCTGTGCTTGATGAGGAGAAGCACAAGCCGGAAGACGAGCACGAGGACCAGGGCTATGCCGAAGGCAAAGACAATAAAGTCCGAGTGAAGCGGAGGGAAGGGATTGGGGTCGGCGTAAGTTTCCTGCCAGATTTCTTCCACGCTCTTGGGAATATTGTCACGCGCAGCCACGGAGCGAGCGGCAACCAGGTTATAGACAACAGGCGTACCGTCCTCGAGAATAAAGGTCATGGTGCCCATGACTTCACCCACCTCAATGGGTGCCTTGAAATCCCTTGTATACTGAATCAGAACGTTGTTTTTCAGGTTGGTTGCCATCGACTCGACAACCGTTCGGCGCTGGATGATATTCGCCTTCGCGGCGAGGGACGCATTGGTGGCGATACAGTTCAGACGCAATTTACCCAGCTGTGTATCCTGCGTGGAGTAGGAGCTGGTTTCGATGGTAATCGGGTTCATGTTATACAGGTCAATCGGGGTGACGCTGATGTACTGGGAAAAACCGTAATCCATCAGCTTGATGGTATCTGCCCAGCGAGCACGCTTGCCAGTATAGAGTACAACGGAGATCAGCTCGACGCCATCCCGGATGGCAGAACCGACAAAGCAGTATTGGGAGGCATCCGTATTGCCTGTCTTGATGCCGTTTGCAGCACTGTAATAGTACTTGTTGGGGCTTTCCTCCGTACCCTGACGGAAGAGTTCGTTGGTATTGGTCATGGACCGGGCACGGGAAAGATTGGTGCGCGGAAGGGTATAGGATTCCGTGGAGACAATCTGCCTAAAGAGATCATTCTGCATGCATACTCTTGCTATAATGGAAAGATCTCTGGCTGTAGTGTAGTGGGCAGGGTCGGTATAGCCGTGCGCGTTATTGAAATGGGTGTTGGTACAGCCAAAGGAGAGGGCTGTTTCATTCATAAGTGCCACAAAGGCATCAATGGAGCCGGAGACTGTTTCTGCAATCACATTGGCTCCGTCATTGGCTGACAGGAGCATGGTTCCGTAGAGAATATCCAGAAAGCGGACTTCCTCACCGGCCTGGAGCTTCATGGTAGAAGAATCCTCAGGCACATCTACGGCCGTTTCCGAGACAGTAATGATCTGTTCAAGATCCTCCACCATCGTAATGCCAAGATAGCAGGTAATCATCTTTGTGGTGGAAGCGGGAAAACGGAGTTCATCGGGAGACTTGGAAAAAATCACATCACCGCTGGTCTCCTCAATTAAGATGGCAGACCAGGCATACAGCTGATCGGGATCCAAATCCTCCGGGTGTTCCGGATCATAGGATGGTGCATCGGGCGCTAGCGTGGCTTCTGGATACAGAGGCGGAGTTGCGGTGGGTTTGGATGCAGCATAGGCGAGCGGTGCATCACAAAACAACAAAAGACACAGTATACATGTCAGAAGTGCCTTCAAAAGAAAATCCCTCTTTTCTGTCTGCTCGGGAATAGGATTCATCCCGTGCAGAAGGGAATGCGCACAGCGGTTTGAACGATGTGAAAACTGCGGCGCAAAAAGTATAACATATCCGGAAATGCATGTCACTTCGCATCCGGATGAGCGGCTTTTCCGATTGCTTTTCCCACTTTTCGCAGTATAATAGCCCGGTCACCCATGGTTTTGAGAGGAGCGAGTATCGGATGAAACTCGGTGTTGTCGGACTTCCTAATGTCGGAAAAAGCACACTGTTTAATGCTATCACGCAGACCAGCAATGCACAGGCTGCGAATTTCCCCTTCTGCACAATTGAACCCAATACCGGCATGGTAATGGTGCCGGATCACAGATTAGACGTTTTGGGAGAGATGTATCATCCCAAGAAGGTTACGCCGACTACTGTGGAGTTTGTCGATATTGCGGGACTCGTCAAGGGGGCAAGCCACGGCGAAGGTTTGGGAAATAAATTTTTGTCGCACATCCGTGAAGTGGATGCTATCGTGCATGTGGTTCGTTGTTTTGATGATCCCAATATCATCCGTGCAGACTGCTCTTCCGATCCGCTCAGCGATATTGAGACGGTCAACCTGGAACTGATTTTTGCGGATATTGACACTGTCCAGCGCCGCAAGGAAAAGGTGCAGCGTCAGCTGCACGGCGGGGACAAGGGTGCCCAGCTGGAAAACGAAATGTGCGAGAAAATGCTCAAGCATTTAGAGGCCGGAAAGCCCGCGAGAGTACTGGAGGTATCCGAAGAGGAGAAGGCAGTTGTGGATTCCTGGTTCCTGCTGACACAGAAGCCGGTGATCTATGCGGCCAATATCGCCGAGGATGATCTGGGAAGTGCCCCGGAGGAGATTGAAGCGGTCAAGCAGGTCAGCGAGGTGGCCAGGCAGGAAAATGCGGAAGTGCTTGTCATTTCTGCAGCCATTGAGGAAGAAATCTCTCAGATGGATGCAGAGGAGAAGGCAGAGTTCATTGAGGAGCTAGGCATCGGACAGAGCGGTATGGAGCGGATGATCACCGCCTGTTATCATTTGCTGGGCCTGATTTCCTTCCTCACATGCGGTGAAGACGAATGCCGTGCATGGACCATTCGTCAGGGGACAAAGGCACCGCAGGCAGCAGGCAAGATCCATACAGATTTTGAGCGCGGATTTATCCGTGCGGAGGTTGTGCCCTTTGAAACGCTCCAGGAACTTGGATCGATGGCGGCATGCAAGGAAAAGGGACTTGTCCGCTCGGAAGGCAAGGACTATGTGATGAAAGACGGGGACATCGTGCTGTTCAGATTTAATGTCTGATCCATCCCAGGAAATCGTTTCGACAGTGTAAAGCATTCAGTACAGGAAGGGTAAGTATGGGACGACTGGGTTATTTTCTGAACCGTCTTTTCAAAATGGACTACAAACGCATGTTCAGCACGATCAAGGATATTCGCGCAAGGAGCGGGAAAAGCTATTTTTTCCTTCTTCCCGACATGCTGCATTGTGCCCTGAAATATAATGCGGGTTACATGGATTACAAGATTGCGGAAATGTGGAATCTGAACGATGAACAGCGCAAGACGGTGATCACCCGCGGCATTTCCAACGGCATTGTCCGTCGAATGAATGATAAAGCCTATTGGCATTTCTTCGATGACAAGGCGCAGTTCAATGAGACATTTGCCAAGTGGGTCCCACGCAAATGGCTGAAGATTCACGAGGGGACAACGGTTGAAGAAATTGCCGATCTGGCACAGGGCCGTGATGCACTGATCGGAAAGCCGCTTGAGGGATCCAGCGGCGTGGGCATCACCAAGTATACGCCGGCAGACTGGAAGGATCCGGAAGCCTTCCGGGCAAGACTGCTTGCAGATCAGATCGGCATTCTTGAGGAGGTTGTGGTACAGCATCCCGCTATGGCCAGCCTCTGTCCGACGTCTGTGAACACCTGCAGGATTGCTACACTCTTGGGGGATAAAGACCAGGGCATTGTCTATGCCTTCATCCGGATTGGAAACGGCAAGGTGATGGACAATGTGGATTGCGGCGGCATGGCTGCACGTATTGACCTGGACAGTGGCATGCTGCTCACCGTAGGGGCGGATAAGGCCGGAAATCGGTATGCTAAGCATCCGATCACGGGTACGGACATTGTCGGTTTCCAGATTCCATACTGGGAGGAAGCGAAGGCAATGTGCATGGAGGCGGCGCGGATTGTACCGCAGCTTCGCTTTGTGGCCTGGGATGTAGCGATCACGGCAGACGGCCCGACGTTCATTGAAGGCAACTCATTCCCCAGTCATGCTGTGCCGCAGTTTGCCGCACATTATCCTGATGGCATCGGTATTCTTCCGGAATTCAAGAAGTTCATCGACGTGTAAAAGAGCACGGGTGCAAAAGAAAGGCGTTTCCATGGGTAAGAGAATCATTCTCCTGGCGTTTGCGGTTTTTTGTCTTTTTTTGCCGCACGCATTGGCAGAAAACACGGTGGAGGAAGAATTCACACTCATTGATGACTCCGGAGAGGAGATCATGGATGAGGCTTTTGATACGAGTCTGGCGGAGACAGGGGAAACGGATGCGCAAGAGAATCAGCATTCGCTTACTGCACGTGAAGACTTCATTGACAGGATCATTGCCACAGGGGAAAGCCTGTTTATCAAAGCGGGCGGTCATGCGCAGCGTGCGCATTATGCAAGCGACATTTATGTTTGCAAGAACTTCACAACTTATGTCTTTCGAACCAACAGGGATGATTTCCGCATGGCCGAGTATCCGGAAACTACACTGGTAATTCCGGACAATATGCCCAAAGAGCAGTGCAAGCCGTATGCCTATGGGCTCATGTGGAAGGATGTGACGCCCGAAAAGGGCAACCCCTTCTATGCGGCTGCTTCCTTCCGATATGATACGGAGAAAAGTGCCGAGGAGAATCTGGCACTTGCTGTCGATTTCATGCGTCAGATCAAGCGTGGTGATTTCTTCCAGATGTCCGCAGAGTATCAGTACGGTGTCGGTGCCCATTCTGCCATAATGATTGCTGATTATGACCCGCAGACGGATACGGTACACTGGATGGATTCCAACATGCGCGGAAAAAAGGTGGATGGAATCCGCTACGGTATTGTCCAGTTTAATGAAGAAAAGCCTGTACAATGGTGGGCAGAAGCCTTCTGCAAGAAAAAGCGCGGCGCGACCATTTATCGGCTTCGCGATGATATCGTCTACGCCACACAGGAATAAAAGCTTGCGGAGCACCGAGTCGGTGCTCCGCTTTATTCTGCCCCTGCGATAAAGGATGCGATGTCTTCGAGCACCTCTGGGCCGATGTCGGTGAATATATCACAGACGGCGTAGCAGAAGGGAAGGCCACGGGAAGAGTTTGTGATCACGACCACGGCATCTTTCGTCCGGGTATCGCAAAGAAACAGGGACTGGAAACCGCTGTTGTCACCCCAGTGCCATATCAAGTCTTCACTTGCAGCGTGGAGACCCAAGCCCAGGCCCCAGCGAATGTTCTGATCTGCATGAATCTGACAGGTGTGCATCTTTTCGAGAATGGGAAGTTGCTCCGGTGCCAGGAGGCCACACAGGAAGCGGGCATAATCAGCAGCGCCGGAATAGAGTGACCATGCGGCATTCGGTTCGGGTGCGTTCCAGGTTGTCCTTCTGGCGTTGCGCGTCTTGCAAACCATCCCGTCCTTATCAAATCCCAAGGAAAAGCGTTTTCCCACCTCGGGCGTCCATACGATCCGTGCATTGTCCATATGGAAGGGTTGAAAGCACACTTCTTTGACGAGCTGGTCCAAGGGGAGACCCGAGGCAATTTCCAGCATGGTCTGCAGCAGATAATAGCCCTCTCCGGAGTAGGAATACGCACTCCCTGGCGTAAAATGCATGGGAATAGGCTTGGCATGCCAGTTTTCCATTCCGCTTGTATGGCTCAGACAGTGACGCGGTGTGATCTCGGGAAAATGCGGATCATCGGACCAGGGGCTAAACGGCACCTGCTGGATGACCGGAATGTCCAGTGACAGATGAAGACGGTCCATCACGGTGAGTGCAGTAAAAGCGAAAAGCACCTTGGTGAGCGACGCACACTCAAATAAGGTGTCGGCTTGGACGGGGGTCAGAAAGGTGTCTTGGACGCCTGAACACCTGGAAAGAACAAGTCTTCCTTGGCGGACAAGTGCATAGGAAGCCCCAGGGACATGCAGGCGCTCCATGGCTGTACGGACTGTGTCCTCAAAGAAAGTATCAGATTGGATCTGCATGACATTTCGCCCCTTAAGGATCAGATTTCCTCCACATTGTAGCACAGATGGGATAAAGAAAACGCAGACATGAAATGCCGTGAAGGCCAGATGGGCAAAAAAGTTTTCCAAGAAACCGCGAAATTCTATTGCATAACATCAAAAGGGCATGTTATAATAGTGTTTGTGACAACGGACGGTCCGCTGCTTGTGTAGCCAATGATGCAGCAAGTCATGAACGTCTATGAAGGAAGGAGGATCCTAAAAATGAGCGAAATCATCCGTTCGATCGAAGCAAAGCAGCTTCGAACCGATCGTCCTCAGTTCAACGTTGGCGATACTGTCAACGTGTGGGTCAAGGTCGTAGAAGGCACCCATGAGCGTCTTCAGGCTTTTGAAGGCACTGTGATTGCAAAGCGCAATGGCGGTGTGCGTGAAACCTTTACTGTGCGTCGTGTAGCGTCCGGTATTGGTGTGGAGCGTACTTTCCCGCTGCACAGCCCCCGTGTGGACCGCATTGAAGTGGTGCGCAGAGGCAAGGTGCGCCGTGCAAAGCTGTACTACCTGCGTTCTCGTCAGGGCAAGGCAGCCAAGATCAAGGAAGTGCGCCGCGTCTAAGGCAAAAAGAGAAGGGGTATTTCCCTTCTTTTTTGCTTTTTTGTAAAGTTTGCACTTTAAGGATTGGAATCCTCTGCATAAGACAAGAGTGAACAACAGAGAAAAGAGAGGTCAAAGTATGTTTCATACCATGACAATTGCCGGCCTGGAAAGGCATCTTCCGATTTGCCGTGTGACGGATGATCTGTATATCGGTGCATTCGTGATTTTCGGTGACTGTGAACTGACAGAAGCCTGTGCACGCGAACTGCTCAAGAAGGCTCCCGAATATGATTATATTCTCACCGCGGAATCCAAGGGAATCCCCCTTGCCTACGCGATGTCCAATCAGCACGGAGACAAGAAGTGGGTGCTGGCACGCAAGGGTGTCAAGCTGTATATGCAGAATGTGGTCGATGTCGCTGTGAAATCGATCACCACGGAGAAGGAACAGCATCTCTACATTGATGGTGCGGATGCTGAACTGATGAAGGGAAAAAGAATCCTCATTGTTGACGATGTGATTTCTACAGGTGAATCGCTCAAGGCACTGGAGACGCTCGTTGAGGCCGTGGGCGGTCAGATCTGCGGAAGGATGACCATCCTTGCCGAAGGCGATGCGCAGGAGAGAGAGGATATCACTTATCTGGAAAAGCTCCCGCTCTTTAACGCCAAGGGCGAGATTATCGGATAAAGGCGAGCGCCAGGCCATAAAACGCCTGGCGCTATTTTCGTGCGCGTTTGCGGGGGCTACGCTTTCGCCGCGGCTTTTTGCCGACGGATGCGCGGTAGTCCTGTATTTCCTGGCGAATGGTCGTGTAGTCCCTTTCGAAGAGCTCATCTGACACCATATGCCACAGGACGTCCCGGTCGATGGTAGAGAGGAGCTTTTCGGCAACAAACTGCTTGCTTTTTTGACGATATGCCGGAAGCTGATTGCGCTGGAGAAGATGATTCAGCTCAGGACGCCACATCAGGCTCAGCTTTTTCATGGGGTCCATATGCGGATTGGGTTGAGGCTGACGTTCCATATAGAAATCGATGATGCCATGATCGTCTTCCGCGGTGATGATGCCCCAGTATTCAGGGACGTGCTCCCGGATGTGGGCAAGGTGCGTCAAGCCGATCACGACGAAATTCGCATCATAGTACTGGTCGTAGTTCTTCACCTGCGATGAAAGGCGGGCGTAACTGTCAGCGTCACTCTTGATTTCAATGCCACACAGGACGGATTCCAGCACCATCACGGCATCGGCACGTGCATTCCCGGTATTCTTTTCCTCCAGAATACGTACTTTCCCATAGGTGCTCTCCAGAAAAAGAAACAGGGGATCACGGATATCCTTATCGTGCAGCACACGGCGCCTCCCGGAAAAAGAGATGGTAGAGTGTATTCGCCGGAAAGACAGAAAATCCTTTGCATTTCATTGACAGTCGTATACGTGCATGTTATCATACGCCCGTCTTCGATTCCCTTCGAAGATATCAGAGGTGCGCAAACCAGAAGTAGGTCGGTGAAGATCGGGCAGATCAATGCAACCGATGGAAAGGGGAATGCGCCGAAAGGGCCGTCGCCCAAACGGTCTCTTGGCTTACGTTCGAAAAGGACGTCGGCTGTCACTGGCAGGAATGCTGGCGGAGCGCTGATCACAGCTAAGGCTGTATTTGTGCGCCGCAGTTTGTCTGCGGCTTTCTTAGTGTAACGATGTAAGGCGAGGAGAGAGCAGGATGGAGAAGTATCGTGTAGGCATTATCGGTGCAACGGGTATGGTGGGGCAGCGCTTTATTTCGCTGCTTGAGCATCATCCCTGGTTTGAGGTGGTCCTTGTTGCGGCGTCCCAGAGAAGTGCCGGAAAGACCTATGAAGAAGCCGTGCAGGGAAAATGGGCGTTTGACTGGGCGATCCCCGAGAAGGTACGCGAGCTTGTTGTAGTTGATGCTGCGCAGGTGGATAAAATCGCGCAAGCCGTGGACTTTGTCTTCTGTGCAGTGGATATGAAGAAAGAGGAAATCAGAGCACTTGAGGAAGAATATGCCAAGCACGAAGTCCCAGTTATCTCCAACAACAGTGCATGCCGCGGCATTGAAGATGTGCCTATGCTGATCCCCGAGCTCAACCCGGGACATGCAGAGGTGATTCCTAGCCAGAGAAAGCGTTTGGGTACCACACGCGGGTTTATTGCCGTCAAGCCGAACTGCTCAATTCAGAGCTATGTGCCGGCCCTGACCCCGCTGATGGAATTCGGACCGGAAAAAGTGATGGTGTGCACCTATCAGGCGATCTCTGGCGCAGGGAAGACGTTCCGCACCTGGCCGGAAATGGTGGACAATGTGATCCCGTATATCGGCGGGGAGGACGAAAAGAGTGAGAATGAACCCCTGAAGATCTGGGGCGAAGTGCAGGAAGGGACAAACGGGAAGCGGATCGTCAATCGTGACCTGCCTGTGATCTCGGCGCAGTGTCTCAGAGTGGCAGCCTCGGATGGGCACATGGCAGCGGTATCTGTGGGTTTCAGCAAGAAGCCGACCAAGGAAGAAATTCTGGAAAAGTGGGCCAATTTTACGACTGAACCTCAGAGATTGGAGCTTCCAAGTGCACCCAAGCCCTTCCTGCAGTACTTTGAGGATCCTTCCAGACCGCAGACAAAGCTGGACAGAGACTTCGAGCGCGGCTTTGGCATTTCCATCGGAAGACTGCGCGAGGACCGTATCCTGGACTGGCGCTTTGTATGCCTGAGCCATAATACGATCCGAGGTGCTGCAGGCGGCGGCATTCTCAGTGCAGAGCTGTTGTGCAAGCTTGGGTATATTGAAAAACGGTGAGAAAGTGTTTTTTGTAAGGCACACGGAATAAGAATAACATAAAGGAAGGACGCTGCGTTTATGGCACTGTTTGAAGGATGCGGTACAGCACTCATTACGCCTTTCAGGAATGATGAGGTCGATTATGATGCATTGGATCGGCTCGTGGAGGAGCAGATCGAAGCAGGCGTGGATGCGCTGATTGCTGCGGGCACGACAGGTGAGCCTGCCACCATGACATGGGAAGAGCATCTGAATGTCATTCGCCGCGTCGTGGATGTAGCCCATGGACGCGTGCCGGTGATTGCAGGTACGGGTTCCAACTGTACGAGAGAGGCTGTGGACGCGGCTCGCGCCTCCAAAAGCTTTGGAGCGGACGCGCAGCTCGTTGTGACACCCTACTACAACAAAACCAGCCAGGAAGGGTTGATTGCACATTTTCATGCCATCGCCGATGCGGCAACCCTTCCGGTGATTGCCTACAATGTACCGAGCCGTACCGGTATCAATATGGGTCCTGAGGCGCTCTGTGAGATCTGTCGGCATCCGAACATCATCGGTGTCAAGGAAGCCAGCAGCGATGTGGGCCAATCTCTCGAAAAGATGCGTATGGTAGACGGAATGGCGGATTTCTATTCTGGCAATGACGATATCGCGGTTCCGATGATTGCCTGCGGCTACAAGGGTGTCATTTCTGTCGTATCCAATGTTATGCCCAAGGAGACAAGCCTTATGGCGCATCTCGCGCTGGAGGGAAAGAATCAGGAAGCGGCCAAGTGGCAGATGAAGCTTCTTCCCCTGATCAACGCTCTGTTCTGTGAAACCAGCCCGATTCCTGTGAAGGCCGCGATGGCAGCCATCGGGATGTGTGCTGACGAGGTCAGGCTGCCGCTGGTGCCTATGCAAGCAAGGAATCGCCCGAGACTGTATCAGGCGATGAAAGACCTGGGACTGCAGATCACGGAGGTGTAAAATGCAGATTATCATTTCCGGTGCCTGTGGCAGAATGGGAAGAGCCGTCGCTGCAGAGGCTGCGGCGAGGGAAGTCACTGTAAGCTGTGGCATCGATCCTCGAGGCGGAGAGGCAGCTTTTCCGGTCTATTCGGATTTTTCCCATATCACGGAGAAAGCGGATTGCCTCGTAGACTTTTCCGCAGCCGGTGCTCTTGATGACATCCTGACGTACGCGCTTGCGACTCATACGCCATGCGTTCTTTGTGCAACCGGGTACACCGAGCAGCAGCGAGAGGCCATTCGAAAGGCGTCGCAGCATATTCCTATCTTTCAATCGGCGAATATGTCCCTGGGCATTGCTGTGCTGCGCAAGCTCAGCCGTATGGCAGCTGAAAAGCTTGGAGAAGACTTCGATATAGAAATCGTGGAGGCACACCATAATCAGAAGGCGGATGCTCCGAGCGGAACGGCACTCCTCTTGTTCGATGCGGTGAAGGACGCGGGAAGCGAGAGCAAACAGCGTAAAGACGGACGCAGCGGATACGGTAAAAGGGAAAAGAACGAAATTGGCATGCATGCACTGCGTGGGGGAACGGTGGCAGGTGAGCATACGGTCTGCTTCTTTGGGCCCAGAGAGCGGATTGAACTCAAACACAGCGCAGAGGACCGCAGTGTGTTTGCGGTCGGTGCTCTTCGCGCTGCTGCGTTTCTGAAAGACCAGGAGGCGGGACTATACAGCATGGATGACCTGCTGGATGTATGAAACTGCAAATGAAAAAGGCCTTACGGCCTTTTTCATTTGCGCTACTTTTCAACGTCATCGTGATAGGATAGCAGCTGTGTCCCACCTTTATCGGTAACGATCTGCGCGGTTCCGATGCGGCTAAGGTTCTCATCTTTGCTTGCAGGACTTTTGGAATAGCTGAAAGCGTTCGTGAGATAATCATCAAGGTCCTGCATCTCTGTCTGCACGCGGTACACGGCGACGGTATAGTCAATCTCATCGCGAAGAACATAAGGATAGGCACTTTCCACGATGGTCACGACCGTCTCTTCCTGGAGCGCTGCATGCGCTTGAAGCACATAGGGCACCATCTCGCGATTGTGCATCATGCGCTCCTCGGGGGTGTAGGAGGCAGAGAGAGAAGTGTGCTCGTAGGCATAGTAACTGTATCCACCCACAGCCAGGCAACCTGCAGCAAAAAGTGCAGTCATAGAAGCAACGTGACGCTTACTTAAGTGCAGCGCCTCCGTACTTCCCACCGTAAATCCAAGCCTCCTAACACGCGGAACTGTCAGCTGAAGAAAGATCATCAGGATGACTGCTTCCACGGGAAAGAGTACAAGATTCTTTACAATGCGCAGTGCATCAAAAGGTGCATAATACCTGCCCATCATCATTTCATAATAGAGCATCATGATCGGCGTGTTGAGAACAATGTTCACAAAGAAATTGATGCAAAAGCGCGACAGGATGACTCTTTTGGGTGTGATATCCGCCCGATAAAGGAAGAGGGCGAAAATGACGGAACCGGCAATTTCTTCAAAGATAAACGGAAAGAAATAGGGACCTGTAGGAAAGAGCAGGCAGCCCAGCGTATCGGTAATGGCTGCTGCGGCTGCGGAAACAACGGGTCCAAACACCATAGCGCCGAAGGCATTGATCAGAAAGGCTGTATTGATACGCAGATCCATGGCGATGGGGATACTGATCGTCTTGAAGATGACTCTGAGTGCGATCATGAGCGCCGCAAAGATCAAGATGCGCGTGTTGCGGAATTCATCCAGGGCACATCGCCAGTAGGCTTTTGAGAAGGGATGGGGGAAGATGCGGGAAGTAGACATAAAAAAACCTCCTTTCAGAGCATAGCATGCTGCATAAGGAGGCACAATTGCATTGGATTTCCTCATTATGTGATTCAGCGGGTGCGGATTTTCTACCGCGGCTCTATGGCCTTCGTCCCCCAAACAACTCCCCATTTTGGCGGCACTTGACGCAGAAAATCCTACTCTGACGCGCAGATTATAAAGGGGCGTCCTGTGAAAAGCAATAGGGACAAAACTGATACTACAAATGAGAAAGGATGCGTGCAGCCCTGGAAGGCAATGATTGTCTGGCTTTCGGGCTGTCAATGTTACTGGATTCTGTCAAAGATTCATTCTCGGGTCAAAATACATCGGGAGAGCCGATGTTCATCGGATCTCCCGGGAAGGAAGGAAGGGAACAATCGAGGAAAATCAATCGAAGAAAAGCAGATCAAAGCACGGATAATAGGTGCTTCCGCCCTCTGCATTTTGCACCTCGTAGTTGCCGGTCAGTTGACCGTACAGTTTGTACTGCTGACCGATGGTGAGCTCCTGTACGGACTCATCCGTGGTCGTGACAACAACGATATCCTTATAGCCTGAGCTCAGAGAACGCATGGCCATGAAGAGAATATACTCATCTCCGGTCTGCACAATGTCTGTGAGATAGAGGCTGTAGGTCATATAGCGTCCGACATAGTTGCTCAGTTTGCTCTTGAGTGTCGAATAGGCGGGTTTGACAGCGTTGGATTTGATGGCGGCTGTCTTTTCTGCATCGGACATCTGCCGCTTCACATCATAGGAGAACCGCCTGATCGCGTAATCCTTCTTCTGGAAGGTGAGCGTAACGCGATAGTCACCTTCAATTGCTGTGGAGAATTTGAAGCTGAACTTGCCGGAATTGTTGGTGGTGACCTTTTTATTGTAGCCTGCTCCCTCCACGATACATTGAATGGTGACATTCTTGATGGTCGTACCGGTGATGGTGTAGGTGTCAGAGGGAAATACCTCAGGAATATCCTGCGTGAAGTTTACCGGAAGAAGGGAAGAGGCGTAGTTTGTGGTATGGAAGACGGTCTCGCCAACGGTCTTGGTACCGTCTTTGAAAGTGAGCGTCATTAGCCATGTGCCTTCCTCCGGAAGTTTCACATTGAAGGTGAAGGCACCTTTTTTGCTGGCATCGGTTTCCATGCGAATCGGTTCTGTGCTGGACATGCGCATAAGTACGCCGATGATGTGCAGATTCGGATTACACGTGCCTTTCACGGTGAACGAGCCGGTATTGGTTTCGTGGGGCGGCTCGGAGGTGAAGGTGACATTCGCCGTGGTCGCGGCACTGGTTGCCGTTCCAGACGTAGAGATGATGATGCCATCTTTGGCTTCTGCTGCTTCCAGCGGGAGAATGTTGGTAAAATGCCAATCTGCCATGGCCTTGTTGATGGCGTTCTGGTCCTGCGTTTTTAATGCGCGTCCGAAGACCTTGTAATCCACCGTAATTGTGTATCCGTTGCGCACAGCCCGCCTGGCATAGCCGCGAATCGTCGTCCCTTCATAGGTCCGTTTGTACTTGAGCATGAGGAAACGACCGTACTGTGTGGTGTTTTTCCATTCTGCACTCTGCCAGGTATAACCATCGCTTCCACCGATGGTCCCCTTGAGGTGAGCGGAGCGGTAACTTGCACGGATCGCCTTTGTCTGCTGATCGAGATCGAAGTATTTCTCGGCCCATTCATCCTTGACGGCCGTCACTTCAAGGCAGGCATCACTGTCAAGTGTCCATGCCTGCATCAGCACGCCGCGCGCTTCCCAATCCGCCAGGAGGCTTTCCTCTGTAATGCCGCGATTGGCCATCCACTCCTGATGCTTATCAAGGTTATCGGGGAGAAAAATGATGTAATAACTCTCATCGAGCGTCATTTGACCGTAAAACGAATCAAAGGTCAGTCTTGTATCTGCGGATGCAGTGACGAGAAGCAGACTGAGACATATAACGGAGAGTAAAAGGAATAATCTGCGCATGAGGTAACCACCTTTCAGGAACAGTGTGCCTGCTCAGGGAGCATAGTAAGTCATATCAAGCGGTGCGGGTTCAGGACCTTGAACGAGCAGCTTTTTTCTGCGCTTGAGGAAGGTATCCCGATCAAGCATGACAATGCGGCCACAGCCCGAGCATTTCATCTTAATATCGGCACCGGTTCTTGTAACTGTCCATTCACTGGAACCACAGGGGTGCTGTTTCTTGGTCATCACAACGTCCCCAACACGGATCTCTTCAACCATGGTACACTCTACACTCCATTTCGTCGGCTGGAAACCGACCCAAACGGTAATAATGAAACCGGCCTGATTATATGCTGTTTATTGGGATCGTGCAAGGCGCAACTTATGGTCACGCATGGAAAACACTGGAGGCAGTGACAAATGCGTGACAGAATATGACGGCGAGGAGCGGGAATTCTTTCTGCCTGCGTCCATACGTGCTATACTGTCAGAGGGAGGCGAGAGGGTTGCGTTTGCATGAGAGTGAGTTGCCCATAGGTGTATTTGACAGTGGCGTTGGCGGGATCAGCGTACTTGCGCAGATTGCGCGCATCATGCCGCGGGAGGATCTCTGGTATTACGGAGATCTGGCCCATGCGCCGTACGGGACAAAGCCGGTAGAGGAGATCCGCAGCTACTGCGGGGAAATCGTGGAGGAAATGGTTCATGTGCCGGTCAAGGCAATCGTGATCGCTTGCAATACTGCTTCCAGTGTTGCAGCCGCCGAACTTCGCGCAGCTTATACCCTCCCGATTATCGCCATGGAGCCCGCGCTCAAGCCTGCCTCCAAGCTCCGCCATGGAGGGAAAGTGCTGGTTCTTGCCACACCCAATACGCTTGCTCTCCCAAAATTCCAGCATCTGTATGAGCTTTATGGGGAAGGTGCAGAGCGTGTCCCATGCCCAGGGCTGATGGAGCTGGTGGAAAAACGGGATGAAGTTGGGGCGAAAGCATATCTTGCGCGTGTTATCTCCAATTATCCAGGTCAGATTGATGCCATTGTACTGGGCTGTACACATTATGTTTTTCTGCGGCGTATTTTGCGGGATATGCTTGATCCATCCGTTGCAGTGGTCGATGGAAACCTAGGGACTGCTATGCAGCTTCAGCGTGTGCTGTCTTCCCGCACACTTCTACGTGTGGGAGAACATGTGGGCAGCATCTGTTTCCATGCGAGTGTAGATGAGAAAGCTTCTTCGGATACAAAGAAAAAACAGGAGGAAGCAGCGCTTGTGCATATGAAAACCATGTATAACTGGGCTTCAGAATTGATGCGTTTATCCTCTGAAACATGCTAAAGTGTTGATTTTGTTGGATTTGTCTGCGCGTTTCCATAAACAGATGGGCATGGTAGAGCAAATGTGCTGAGTGTGGGCTTGAAAGAGCGAAAGGAAAATTAAGGCTTTTCATTTCTGCAGTATTCATGTATAATTCGTCCAGTTAGATACGCTTTTTGCGCATCCCTGCTCATTCAAAGGGGCTTGAAAACGTACATATTATGAAGGAGGCTATATTATGGCTGATATTCAGACGAAGGACATCAGGAATATTGCATTCATGGGGCATGGCGGCGAGGGCAAAACCACGCTGACTGAAGCAATGCTCTTCGCCGCAAAACTGGTTGACCGTCAGGGTAAAGTCGAAGACGGAACAGCCACCACCGACTTTGATCCTGAAGAGGTCAGACGCCATTGCTCCATCTCCGCTGCAACGGCTCCGATCGACTGGAAGAACAAGGTCCTGAATATTATTGATGTTCCCGGCTACTTTGATTTCGCCGGTGAGGTCACGGGCCCCATCCGCGTTGTCGAGACCACTGCGATTGTCATGAGTGCCGTGACCGGTGTGAGCGTCGGCTTTGAGAAGGCCTTCGATGCTGCTGAAAAGCAGGGAACCGGCAAGATGATCATCATCAATCAGATGGATCGTGAACATGTCTCCTATGACAAGGTGCTTGAGGATCTCAAGGCTGAGCATGGCTCCTCCATCGTTCCTGTGCTTGCTCCTCTGGGTGAAGGTCCGAGCTTCCGCGGCGTGGTGAACGTGCTGGATAAGAAGGCCTTCGAAGGCGCATATGAAAAGAGCAAGGAAGTTCCGATGCCTGCGGATATGCAGGATAAGGTGGAAAGCTGGTTCGCAGATCTTACCGAAGCTGCCGCTGCTGCCGATGATGAGCTGATGATGAAGTATCTCGAAGGTGAGGAGCTCACCCAGGAAGAGATCATCCTTGGTTTCCATAAGGGCATGAAGGACGGCTCCATCATCCCGGTATGTGCTTGCTCTGCACTGACC
>JAFUZB010000099.1 GCA_017476845.1 Clostridia bacterium | reverse complement strand
GCTGTTTCACCTGCATCTTCTTATCTGTCTCTGACGGTCAGCTTCACTGTCGCGGGAGAAATCTTGACCGTATAATCCTGTCCGTCATCTCCGCTGATATCGCAGATGACAGGCACTTCATACTCGCCGGCCATGAGCCCGCTGGCATCCACACTCAGCGAGAGCTGACCCTGTCGCAGGGAGCTTAGCCAGTTCTGCGCACCCTCAATGACAATGCGGTCCGCATAGCGCTCAGCCAGGGAGGCCGTGCGGGTGCTCTCTACGCCGACCACATTGATGCGCACATCGGAAAAGATGCGTTCGGAGATAATATCCCCGATCTCCACGGCGATGGTCACCGTATCCTGACTGAGATAGGCGAGCTCGCTGGGCCTGCGCAGACGGACAGTCTGCGAAAGAGAGGCGGAAAGACCGGTCACATCAATGGTGGTGTCGGTGAAGATTTCATCGAGATTGTCCAAGGTATCCGCGCGTCCGGCGGCACGCACACTGTCGGGCGAGATGGTCACACTCTTGACCTCATACCCCTCCTCGGGGGTGCCGATCACGACGCCGGTATCCTCAAAGGTCAATACCTTGGTCGGATACACCGTCTGTTCCACAATCACGCTATCGATAAGCACGGAGTTGCTGGTCACTTCCAGAAGCTCGCTCTCCACGCTCTCCCCGTTCACGTCTACCAGACGGAAAGTCAATGTGGAGCGCTGCGTCCCCTCCGTGGCAGGGACGGTCGAAAGATCCTGTACGGCCTCCGCGCGCACAACGCGCTCCACCACAGAGCGTGGGCCGGAGATGGTCAAAAGTGAAGGATCCAGGGTGCTGCTGGTAGCATACCAGCCCTCGGGCATACTGCCCACCGTTTCCCGCACCACAGGGATACGATAGCGTGTGATATAGTCCTCGACCTCCAGGGAGATCGTGGAGGGAGAAATATCCAGGACGGTTCCGTAGGTCGCGGAATTGGAGGTCAGGATGCGTGCCTCCTGCGCACCGCTGGCCGAAATGCGGCTCAGATCAATGCGCGGATTGTAGTTACTGGCCGTGACATTCTGGTACTGCATCTGCGGCACACTCGCTCGGATGGAAACGTTGCTGAGCTGTTCATCCAAACCGGAGGTCACGATAAAACCGTTGCGCTTCATGGCATCGGTACCAGACACTGTCACCGTCGCGTCTGTGATCACCTTTTCTCTTGTGATCGTGGGATCCTGAGCAATGAGGACCGACCAGATAAAGGCAGCGAGGACAAGGGAAATGAGCTTATAGCCCCAGTTGTCCACAAAGACCTTGCGTAAGAAGCTTCCCACGACTGTGCGTTTCTTCGTTTCCTCTGCCGGTCCGTTTTTTCTGTTCTTTTTCGTCGTCATGCCTTTGTGCCCTCCTTTCCCACCGGGATCAGGCCAAAGAGGCGGCGCTGCGGCTTCTGATAGAGTCCGTCGAGGATATTGCGCAGATCCTGCTCATCCAATCCGCGGCTGATCTCCCCTTCCCGTGCGATGGAAATCACACCGGTCTCCTCGGAGACAATGATCGAGAGGGCATCCGTTGTCTCGGTCACGCCGATGCCTGCGCGGTGGCGGGTGCCCAGTTCCCTGCGGATATTGCGGTTCTCGGTTAGGGTGAGAATGCAGGCAGCCGCAACAACGCGCGTGCCCTCAATGATGACGGCGCCGTCATGCAGCGGGGTGTTGGGCTCAAAGATGTTTTCCAGAAGCGGCGAGGAGGTCACCGCATCCACCTTGGTTCCCGTTTCGATATATTCCTTCAGGCCCGTCTTCTGGCCAATGACAATCAGCGCACCGACCCGTCTGCGGCTGAGATGCACACAGCACTCGACAATCCCGTCGATGGCCGACTGGATCTCCTCGGCCTCGTCCGAACGCATGGCAGACCCGAGCAGTGCACCGCGTCCGACCTGCTCCAGGGCCTGACGGAGCTCAGGCTGAAAGAGAATCACCAGCACGAGAGCACCGTTGCTGACGATCTGTCCCAGAATCCAGTTTAGGCCCACCAGACCCACAATGTTGCTGATGAGCGTCGCGACCAAAAGCAATCCGAAGCCCTTGAGGACGGCGGAACCGCGCGTATGCCGGACCAGCCTCAAGAGCTGGTAGATGATGATGGCCACGATAATAATATCGATAATATCGGCGAGACCCGCCCGATTGCGCAGATTCCAAAATGCGTTCTGCAGTGTCTGAAGACTGAAATCCATTGCCCCGCCTCGCTCTCTTCTCCAAGTGGTGTCTCTTTAGCAGTATACAACATTTGCGGATGAAAACATAGTTGATTTCCAACTTTTTCAGACGCTTTTTTGAAGGCCCTTCAGGCACAGCCGGCCACTTATGACCATGCGCCGGATGCGGAAAAGGTGCCCGGAAAACCGCGTCTGACATACAACGAATGCGGGACGCACTGTCTTCCGGACACCCTGTAACTTACACGGTCAGTTCTACCTGTGCCTGATTCTTCCCCTCCCAGCTGCTCAGCAGCGGACGGATGATTTCCTCCAGATAGGACGTCACCTGCTGCGCACTGCGGCCCGTATAGCGCTCAGGCTCCAGTACACTCTTCAGTGCTTCCATATCCAGTCCGAAGTCCGGATCCTGGGCGACACGCTCCAGCATGTCGTTCTCTTCACCCTCGCCCTTGACCCTGGCGGCTGCCTGCTGGGCATACACGCGAAGCTTTTCGTGGAGTTCCTGACGGTTTCCGCCCTTCTCCACGGCATCCATCATGATGTTCTCCGTTGCCATGAACGGCAGTTCACGCATGACCCGCTGGCGGATCACCTTGTCGTAGACCACCATGCCGTCGCAGACATTCATGAGGATATTGAGGATAGCATCGACACCCAGGAAGGCTTCCGCCACGGCAATACGCTTGTTGGCAGAATCGTCCAGGGTGCGCTCAAAGAACTGGCAGGAGGTGGTCAGTGCCGTATTCAGCGTATCGACCATGACATACCTGGAGAGGGCATCAATGCGTTCGCAGCGCATGGGATTGCGCTTGTACGGCATGGCAGAGGAGCCGATCTGGTTCTTCTCAAAGGGCTCCTCCATCTCCTTGAAGCTGGCAAGCAAGCGCATATCATACGCAAACTTGCTGGCCGACTGTGCGATCCCGGAGAGCACAGAGACCACCTGGTAGTCCATCTTTCTGGAATAGGTCTGTCCCGAGACCGGCACAACACGGGTAAAGCCCAAGGACTCGGCAATTGCCTGCTCCACGCCGCGCACCTTGGATTCATCGCCGTGGAAGAGCTCCATAAAGCTGGCCTGTGTGCCAGTCGTTCCCTTGGAGCCGAGGAGTGCCAGTGTGCTCAGCCTGTGCTCGATTTCCTCATAGTCCATGAGGAATTCATTGAGCCAGAGGGTCGCGCGCTTGCCGACCGTGGTAAGCTGGGCCGGCTGCAGGTGCGTGTAGGCCAGGCACGGAAGCGCCTTGTATTTGTCCGCAAAATCAGCAAGCAGCCCCATCACCGTCACAAGCTTGCCCTGCACAAGCTCCAGGGCCTCCTTCATGATGAGCACATCGGTGTTGTCGCCGACATAGCAGGAGGTCGCGCCCAGATGGATGATGCCGGCCGCCTTCGGGCACTGCAGTCCATAGGCGTAGACATGGCTCATCACGTCATGGCGCACCTCGCGCTCACGCCTGCGCGCATCGTCATAGTTCACATCGTCCCTGTGTGTTTCCAGTTCAGCGATCTGTTCGTCCGTAATATCCAATCCTGCGGCCTTCTCCGCCTTGGCCAGTGCAATCCAGAGCCTGCGCCAGGTGCGGAACTTGTGATCCTCAGAGAAAAGAAACTGCATCTCGCGACTCGCATAGCGGGTCGAAAAAGGGCTTACGTAGCTGTCTGTAGACATGCTGTCCTCCTCGCCTTCTCATACGTAGAGCGGCCGCGCTTGCATGGCCGCCCACAGGGTTTACTTCTGATGGTACTGGTTGGTGATGCAGCCCTTCAGGGTGCCGTCTGCAAG
>JAFUZB010000098.1 GCA_017476845.1 Clostridia bacterium | reverse complement strand
TTTCAATAAATTATTTCCGTTTTTCATCTCTTTTCCCCTTTGGCCACCCGGTTTGTTCCCCGCATCGGCATCTTTGGGAGCAGGATGTTTTTGCCGCAGTGTGAGTTAGTGTTTACAAACTCACGGGTCGTCTGCTATACTGCTTTTGTCGAAATGTGTGTGAAGGACGAATATGCCCTGCAAAAAACGATACAACTACAAATCAATGGAGGAAGTTTCAATGAAGAGAATCAAGGTTACCGACCATTCCAAGTGTTTCGCCTGCATGTCCTGCATGATGGCCTGCGCGGGCGCTTTTTATAAGGGAGAGGACTTCGATCCCGACAAGTCCTGCATCCAGATGGGTCTCAAGGGTGACGGCACCATTCAGGTCCGCACCTGCCTGCAGTGCGGCAAGTGCGCCAAGGCCTGCGAGCAGGGCGCCATTACCCAGAACGCCAAGGGCGTATACATGATCAACAAAAAGCTCTGCATCGGCTGCGGCAAGTGCACCGAGGTATGTCCCATGAAGGTCATGGTCAAGGCCGGTGACAAGGTCTCCAAGTGCATCTCCTGTGGTATCTGCGTCAAGGCATGTCCCGTGGAGATCCTCGAGGTCTTTGAGAAATAATTTCTTCCAGATATGGCAATCCCCTATGTATCCGCCGGATACACAGGGGATTATTCTTTTCTGACAGGTTACAGGGCCGGGTCCTTTTCCACTGTTTCCGGCGGCAGCTCCAGAATCTCCGGATGGCGAAGATAGCTCTTGAGATACTTGAAGCACTGGGCGTAGTAAAAGCCGTCACAGATCCGCTCGTCGGTAGTGACCTTATAGTCGATGTACTTTTTCGCGGCCACCGTTCCGTCCTTCTGCACCTCATAAACCTTTCGCTTTGCGCCGAAGGCCAAAAACAGCGGCAGCGTGCCGAAATTATACAGGTGGTGATAGATGGGCTGGATCCCCAGAGACGCCACGTCCGTGATGATCAGAGACCCGTGGAAGGGGCTGGCGTTGAGCAGCACCTGGGGGAGCTTGCCGAAATAGTCGATGATTTTGATGATCCAAAGTACAAATTTCAGCAACAGCCGGGGGATCTTCCCCAGCAGTGCCGCGGTATTGTCGGTGCTTGTGTCCTCCCCCTTCTGAACCTTTTCGATCTCAGCGTTCAGCTTATTGTACACGTCTGTGAGAGTGTCCCGGGGATCGAATTTCACCTTGATGGTGGTCTCCTCCCCCGCGGAAGACATCTGCTTTTTTACCGCCAGGACAAACACAATATCCTTTGCCGCGTAGATCCGCTGTCCGGCGATAAAACGGTTGATGGCAGGGCGCTGGCTCACCACCCGGATATAGGCCGCAAGGAACAGATGCAGCATCCCCAGCCCCTTGAGTCCCTCTTCTCGCTTCTTGCGCAGATAGCGGTCGATTTCCGTAACCTCCACACTGTCCTCAAAGGTGTTCATGGAGTCGTTGCGGGCGTTCATGATAAAGGGGATAAAGGAATCAAATGGGTTGAGCTTTTTCAGATAGATGCCATCTTTTCTGTCGCCTCTTGCCATATAGATCACTTCCCGTTTCCTTCTGATTTGTTTCTATCAGTATACATGACGGGGGAAAAACGCGCAAGGGGA
>JAFUZB010000097.1 GCA_017476845.1 Clostridia bacterium | reverse complement strand
TGTCAAGCCCGACAAGCGCAGAAAGCTCTATAACGGAAGACTGGAATGCCAATTCCTCACCTGGCTCTCCGATGAGCGCAAGGCCCGTATGAAAGGAAAACGGTAACCATACCATTTCGAAAGCTCGCCGCAGCCTATGCTGCGGCGCGTTTCCTGTTCATTGCTGTTTCGCTCCTGTGCTTACCGGAAACCACAGGGTTTCTGCCAGATCAATCTCAGCATCCTGCCAGAAAAGCCGCAACGCATTCCCATCACTGCTCGCTTCGACTTGCAGTTGGACACCGGCATAGCTTCCCTGTGAAAAAGCAAATGATGCAGATGCCACGATGCCGTCCACAAGATCACCCAGATTCCACAGCACGGGAACTCCCTGCACATCGGATATCCCCTGTACGCCCGCACCGGAGCCGACAATCAGATCCGCACCGTGCTGCGCGAGCTGCACAGCCAGTGTTTCCTGCAGGGCATCATGCCAGTTTTGTTCTGGTTTTTCCCAGCTGACCATGACGATAACGACATCTGCCTGCTTCTTTGCATCCTCCACTGCCTGCATGCCATAGGCGGCATCTGCGCGCCATTGCGTTTCGTTCACCGCGACAAACGCAATCGTCTTATCCTGAAGTTTCAGGTAATCCGCATCTCCTTGAAGGAGCGGGACAATGCTGTTTTCCTCAAGCACCCTGGCGGTGGAGAGAAGACCGGCATAGCTTCCGTCCCACGCATGGGTATCCGCAAGTGACATCACGCCGATCCCTGCGTTCCCGTACGCTCCTGCAAGCGCTGTGTCGCCGCGGTAGGTCTCCGGGAGTGCCCCTCTTCGCGTAGCATCGTTATCCGAAAGGTAGCCGCCGAGGGCAACCGCGGTGAGATCATAGACCTGGGAATCTGTATACAGAGACGCCGGCAAAGTCTCGTCCTCCGCAGGCCGCATGAGGCCGCCAAAGCGGATCGAAACCTTCTCTTCCGTATTCTGAGGAGGAACTTCTGCCGCTTGTCGCTGCCTTTCCATTGCACGCTGCTCACCGTTTACGACAAGCACGCGTGTCCCCTCGCGAAGATGACTGTAGAGCCAGAAGGCATTGATGGTTTCCTCTCCGCTGGCGGTAACAAAGATGTCCGCATGCTCCCCCGAAAGACGGCCCGAGAGATACGGAAAATAGTAGACGCCCGACCTGCGCTGGTACGGCTCCTGTGCCAGCGTCCGATACCCGTCATAGCGCAGCTGATAGGATTGTGTGCCATAGGATGACGTATCGTCCGTCACACGCGCGCCGGTAAAGTACGCTCCCGGGATGGTGACTTGGGAAGGCTGCCACTGCGTACCCCTGGCCGTCGAAACCGGAATCTCTCCAAGACACGTCCCCTGGGAATAGAGTTTGAGCACTTGGCGTTTCACATCAATGAGCACGCCATAGGTTCTGTCCGGCACCTGCACAGAAAGTGTGTCTGCCGGAATCCAGCCTGTGATTTCCTCCCCGTCCTCCTGACGGAAAGCCCGGATCTTGGCCCATGTCCGCTCGTTTTCATCCATGGTAAAGGAGAGGACCTCCAGCGCCTGAGACTGGGCATGCACGGAGCCCACCGTCGGACAGCGCACCTGCGGTTCGCGCTTGACCTCGACCTTTTCATTGATCTTTCCCTGTGCTACCACCGAGGGCTGCATCATCACGCGCCAGATTTCCTCATCACTGGCATCCGTTTTCGGGAGGACCGGTCCGGTGATGCCCGGTGCGTGTAGCTCCGTCATTTCATCATGGATGTACACAGCCATCTCTTTGCCAAAGTATTCCCTTCCAGCGGAAAAGCGCAGCGTATATCTCCCGGGATCGGCCATGCGTCCATTGTCCAGACGTCCGTTCCAGTAGAGCTTGGTGGAGCTTCCTACCTGCGTCTGTTTGATGACCGTAGCGACCTTCTCGCCATTTTCATCAAACGCCTCCATCTGAACCTGCCCGTCCCGCACCGTCTGTACCTCGGCGTACCAGTTGTTGGTCCCAAGGATGAGACTTTCGGAGGAAGGAATGACAAGGAGGAGCTTTTGCTGATTCTGAGAAAGTGTTACCGTGCATGTGTCCGTGTAGCTTGCCCCGTCCACGCATAAAAGCGCTCCTTCAACTGTGTAGGTATCTGCAAAGAGCGGCTGCCCAAAGGCTGCGGTGAAAGGAAAGGTGAGTGCAGTTTCTCCCGCGGAGACTTCCCATGTGAGGACATTTCGAACCAATCCGTCACCGCCAAGGAGCTTAAGCTCCAGTACCCCAGCTGCTGGTGCACTTACAACCATCTCCGCCTCAGCCATGCCCATGGTCTCATCGGGCAAGGTAAGCAGCCGCTCGCTTGACTGCACCGCCTTCTTTTTTGGAGTAATGGTGATAGCCCCAGCACTGAGCGGCATCAGGAACAGCAGGACACAGAGCACGAAAGATACCAATCGTCGCATGGGGTCACCTCACTTTGACATACTGAGAGCATCATAGCTTATCCTACAGCTTTGTCAATTCATCATTTTTTTGAAAATCGCATTTCTTTTTTACCACAGCAAGCCTTTGAAATCGAAATGTGCCGCTTGGAAAAGAACGCATCCATCATTCTTTGGGTGTGAAAAAAAGAGTTCCTATGCCATATGGAATTTCTGTTGACATCAGCGCAAAGTCGTGCTATACTCTCACATGTTGTCCGGTACGCGGTCGTGGCGGAATTGGCATACGCGCACGTTTGAGGGGCGTGTCCGTAACTGGGTACGGGTTCAAGTCCCGTCGACCGCACCAGCACAAGAAAAATCCGAACCTTTGGGTTCGGATTTTTCTTGTGTAAAGCCTATATGCACATGGAATTTCGCATAGCACTTGGGATCTCAGTCTATCGACTCCAACTTTTCCCTGCTGCACAGGGCAAACCGAAGGATGATCGTTGTTCCCTCACCCGGCTGGCTAGAAAGTTCTACACTGGCGCCATGTAGTCTGGCCCCGTGCTTGACGATGGACAGTCCCAGACCGGTTCCGCCGATCTCCTTAGAGTGGCTTTTGTCCACCCGATAAAATCGTTCAAAAACCCGTTTCTGATGTTCCGGCGCAATGCCGATACCCGTATCGCTGACCGTCAGCACGGCATCGTTTTCCTGGGCTTGCACATCCACCGTCACACTGCCCCCGGGAACGTTATATTTGATCGCGTTATCACAGAGGTTGTAGATCATTTCACTCAGAAGCGGATAGACGCCGAAGACCTCTGCCGCACTTCCCGTGAGCTTCATAGTGATGCTTCGCTTTTCAGCTACGGGTCCTAGACTGTCGATGACCTCTAAAGCCAATGCGTAAAGATCGACCAATTCTCGCTCCGGTCCTTCGGCCTCCTCGTCGAGCTTGGAAAGCTTGATGATATCCTCCACCAGTGTAATCATCCGTTGGGATTCCTTATAGATATCCCGGGAGAACTCCTGCACCTTATCTCCCTGCACTACCCCCTCAGCGATCAGCTCCGCAAATCCGGAGATGGATGTGAGGGGTGTTTTCAACTCGTGGGAGACATTGGCAGTGAACTCCCGCCGCATTTTTTCCCGCTGGGCGACCTCCTCCTGAATCGTCAGCTTCTGTTCCTGGATTTTTCCAATCAGAGGCGCGAGCTCCGGATATGTCCCCATGTCGGGATGCTCAAGGTCAAGATCGTTGATAGGTCGCACGATTTGCTTGGCCGCCCGGAATGCGAGCACGCCGGAGATGAGGAGCACAAGCACGAGCACCCACATCACCGGGCTCACCGTCAAAAGCGCATACCGTACAGCACTCAGCGGCCTGCTGAGCCGCAGCACGGTGCCATCCTGGCATCTTCTCGCATAATACATCGTGGATTCGCCGCTGCTCTCCGACCTTCGAATGCCCTGGCCCTCGCCGGAAAGCATGGCAGACCGTACCTCCGCAAAACTCTCCTGGTTTTGTATAGGCAGAGGAAACG
>JAFUZB010000096.1 GCA_017476845.1 Clostridia bacterium | reverse complement strand
CTCTTCATGATGGCACGGTACGTAGTACTGTGTCATTTCACCCTGATTGCGGTGCGTCCGAAAGTTATCATCGACCCACGTCTTTTGAAGCAGTGCATCTCCAGTATACGTGATGTTGGATACAATCGCCGTGACCGTATTGGCCGTCCAAGTTGCACTGTACTTGGTCGGGATACCGCTTTTCTCCAGTGCCTCCGCAATCTTTGAGGGCTTTTCTCCTGCGAGTACTCTGTCGAAGATGTCCTTGACCACCTCCGCCTCCCCCTGGAGGATTTCCAACTCACCCCGCTTTGCCACATAACCGTACGGCGGCCGTCTGTAGTAGAATGTGCCTTCCTGAAAGCGATGTCTGTAGCCCAGCTTCACATTGTTGGAAAGGGAGTGTGATTCCTCTGCCGCAAACGAGGCGAGAACCGAGAGGAAGAACTCGGATCCCATGGTGAGGGTGTTGATGTTCTCCTTCTCGAATACCACGCCTACACCCAATGCTTTCAGGGACCGGATGAGGCTCAGGCAGTCTACGGTATTGCGTGAAAAGCGAGAGATGGACTTGGTCAAAACGAGCTGCACGTTTCCCTCTGTGCACTGCGAGATCAGACGCATCAGCTCCGGTCGGGTTTCGGCATGTGTTCCGGATTTCCCGTCCTCCACATATACCCCCGCCATCTCCCAGTCATCATGGGCAGCAATGATCTCTGCAAAGTGCGCTCTCTGTGCCTCCAGAGATGTTTCCTGCAGTGGATCATCCGTAGAGATTCGGCTGTAGGCAGCAACGGCTATTTTCATGAGGATTCCTCCTTGAGATTGATGAACCCCTATTGTAGCCGAGTACAAGAAGATTGTACCCTCATTCCACGTTCACGGAATGGAACTGCCTCCTTCACGCCTGGATATGATGCCATATGATGTCGGCATCATCCATGCCTATCACTGGCAATCTCTCCTTCCGCAGCCCATAATGAAAAGCGCCTCTACAGAGGCGCTTACGCTTGGAAATCCGATTTTCAGAAAAGAACAGGCTATCGTCCATTACGCCGCATCGTTCGCGGCCTCTGTCATGGTCATATCGCTTTCGCAGTCTACGGAAACCGCGCAGGAGGGATCACCAACCACTTCGCCTGTGTACTCACCACCGCCTGTGATGCTGCCGGACACAGAACAATCATGGATATCAAAGGAAGACATCACATCGCTGCCCTCCATCATTTCCTTGCCTCCGCCAATCAGACCACCCACCGCCGTGGTCGTATCGGAAACGATGATCGTCACCCCTTCCACACTGCATCCTGTGATCTGCGCGGGCGTAGAAGGATCGTATGTGCCACCAAAGCCCACAAGACCACCCACCAGACGGTTTCCTTCACCTGATAGGATGATGGAGGTGCCATTCACCTTGCATCCGGCAATCTCACCTGCACCCCAGGGCGCGCCACAGATCGCACCAAATCCCCACGTTCCGTTCCCGCCCGCAACAATGCTCCCGCCTACGGCCTCGCAGTTGACGATAGGACTCATGGTTGTGCCACCCGCGATGATGCCCGCACAGGCACCATCATCACCAACAATAGTAATATCCGCGGTTGCCGTGCAGTTGGAGATCAGATCAAAACCCGTTCCCACGATTCCGCCCACACCCTGTGAACCGGTGAGGTTGTTTTCACCTTGCAGTGCAATATCGGAAACCTTGCAATTCATGAATTGCAGCCCGACTGCCCCGCCTACAAGGTAAAAACCGGACACGTTGACATTTTCCAGTGTGAAATTGCCGATATAGGCTTCTCCGCTTTCTGTACCTGATGCGCAGCCGAACAGTCCTGCTCCCATGGGGAATGCGGCAGAGACTTTCAGGTTAGAGATGGTGTGCCCCGCCCCGTCGAAAGTGCCTGTGAAGGCATAATCCGGATGAGGGACTTCTGCGTCCTCCGGTGCATCCGACTTGGACTGGAAGGCTCCAATCGGATCCCAGTTCTCATAGGCAGACAGATCAATGTCATCGACAAGCACATAGTGACCGCTCAGGAAATTGCGAACAAGATTCAGTTGCTCCGCAGTTGCGATTTGCCAGGGATCATCTGCAGTACCGCTGCCACCGGCAAAGCCGCTATCTGCCATAGCTGCCACAGTCAAAAGCATCGCGACTGCAAGGATGATACAAAACAGTTTCTTCACGAATACCACGCTCCTCATCATGTGTGATGCTGCGAGTGTACTCGTATTGTTAGCTTTCTTTAACCCCAAAAACGGTCAGCTTGCACCCAAAAGCGGGCAAGTTGTCCTTCAGCTGCGTCTGTATTCTCCGGGCAAGATGCCGTACTGCCTGCGAAAATCGGATGAAAACTGGCTGGGCTTGGCGTATCCCAATGATTCTGCGATTTCCTGAACGGACTTTTCGGACTGCACAAGGAGTTCGGCACCTTTTTGCAATCGCGCGCCGATAACATAAGCGTGCAGTGAAACGCCATACACCTGCCGAAAGCTCCGAGTGAGCTTGGAAACACTCATGCAGTATTCGCGCGCAAGCGTTGCTATCTCCGGAATGCCTGATGGATCGTCTTCTATTCTCCTCCCGATCATTCGAATCACATGAAGGTCATCCTGGTGTAGATGTTGCCTTTTTACTGGCACCTGCAATGCTGACTGCAGACAAAGTGAAAGGCTTTCCAGCAGCCTGGCATCGAGATACATCATCTTAAAACCACCATGTATCTCCTCCAACGAACCAATATCATGAAGTGCTTTATGCACTGCCGCCGGAATGGTAAATCTTCTCCCGGGCAGCAGAGACATCAACGCCTCCGGATCTGCTGTGTAGCTGTTCATCATCCCTGCAAAGCGCTTCACCGGGAGGGAGACCGTCAGAAAGGAAAAAGGCACGCCGCCCTGATAGCACATCCTTTCCCGGGATCCATCCGATAGACAGAAGCAGGCTTCATTGTGATCCAGGTGCATGGAACCATTGTCTGTGAACCACTCTACGCCGTCACCTGAGCAGAACAGCAGACGCATTTCCTCCGGAGGATCTCCTTCCACGCGTGTATCTTTACGGAACGCCATCTTCCACGAGGAAAGGGAAAAGGTACCTGTGTCCAGACGCACAACACGGCCTTCTGCGGATTCTTTGGGGAGGTCAATGGCTATGGCCGGTGTATCACAGATCTTTTGGTAGACCCCCTGAAGCTCCTGGTTCATGTCGCGCGCCCCTTCTCGGTTAGATGTGACTAATATATCACACCTTTGCACTTCTGGGTAAGAACTCTCCGTCATATTGGAGCGTACTGTCTCGTCTGAGGATAACAGAAACGAATAAGCCCGGTCTGCACAGGACGATAGAATTCGCGTCCTGCACCATCTTGCCTGCCGCACAATGCAAAGAGGGACAGCATAAGCTCGCTGTCCCCCTGTGTTATTTCCCTCCGTAGTAGTAAGCGTACCATTCTGCGAACGCACGCAATCCCTCGCGAATCCCGATCTTCGGCACAAAACCATAGTCCCTGGAAAGCGCCTCCGCATCAGCATAGGTGACTGGCACATCCCCCGGCTGCATGCCTACCAGTTCCCTGTGTCCTTCAAAGTCATAATCCGCTGGCAGTACGCCTGCACGGACCAGTTCCTCCTGAAGGGTGGAGACATAGTCCAGAAGATTCTCCGGCTGTCCTCCGCCAATGTTGTAGACAGCATACGGAGCAAGCGGCAGACCATCCTCACCGTTCTGCTTCTGCGGTGCTCCCTGCATCACGCGCACAATGCCTTCCACAATGTCATCGACATAAGTAAAGTCGCGCTTCATCTTCCCGTAATTGAAGATCTTGATCTTCTCTCCTCGGCTGAGACGGTTGGTCGCAGAGAAGTAAAACATGTCCGGTCGCCCTGCAGGTCCATACACGGTGAAGAACCGCAATCCGGTAGAGGGAATGTTGTAGAGCTTGCTGTAGGCATGGGCGAGCAGCTCGTTGCTCTTCTTCGTCGCAGCATACAGGCTCACCGGATTATCCACTCTGTCCTCCGTGGAAAACGGCACCTTCTTGATGCCGCCGTACACACAGCTGCTCGAAGCATAGACCAGATGCTCCGGCATATGTCTGCGGCAGGCCTCAAGGATGGTATAGAAACCGACAAGATTGGACTCGATATACACGTCCGGATGATCAATGCTGTAGCGCACACCGGCCTGGGCAGCGAGGTTGACGACAACATCGAACTGATAGCGGCTGAAGAGATCCTCCACAAGGACCTGATCCGCAATCGACCCCTGCACAAAGATGTGCTGTACCTTGGAGGTCTTCGCCTTCTCCTCAATCAGGGAAAGACGGTACTGCTTGAGTGCCGGATCGTAGTAATCATTGAGATTGTCCAGGCTCACAATCGTGCCTTCGCCCATCTCATCGAGCAGACGAAGCACAAGGTTCGCCCCGATAAACCCCGGCGATCCTGTCACAAGGATCGTCTTCCCTTTCAGATCAATCGGCGTCTTCATACCTCTTCACCCCTTATTCCCTGATAGGTTTCCTGCACCTGCTGGTAGCTCTCCAGGTTGCCTATGTCATACCGTTTTCCGGGCATCACCATGCTGTGCATGGGGGAATGTGTACACATCCACCCAACCAGGGAGCCGGGAGCATCAATACCGCAGCCTTCATCAATGGCTGTCTGAATCTTAGCTGCATCCTCCCTGGTGTAATAGTAAAACGGCGGCGTGCACCAATGCGATCTGGGCTCCTGGGGCTTTTCTACCAGGGCCGTCAGCACCTCGTCCTCCCCGATCTCACTGACCCCGCTCTTCTTAAGCCGCTTCTCGTCATCCTCCCAGTAGCGCATCGTACAGGAGGTGCCCCGCTTCTTCGCATACGCGACAAAGCGGCGGAGGCTGAAGTCCAGCACATTGTCTCCCTCAATCACGAGGAGATCGTCATCCAGCTTCAACGTAGAAATGGCATACTGGATATCGCACACCGCTCCAAGGCGCGTCTCGTTGGTGGATGTCCCGTCATCAATCACCGTGATGGGACCGCCCTTCACCTTGGCCCAGTCGGCAAAGGGCTTTGCAAACTTGTGGTTGGAAATCACAACAAATTCGTCTGCCAACTCGCCTATGTCGTCCACCAGCCAGTCAAGAATGGTCTTCTCCCCTACCTTGAGCAGGGGCTTAGGAAAGTTTTCCGTGAGCGGATACAGGCGCGTAGCATAGCCCGCAGCCAGAATCAGACATTTCATCGTTACGTACACCTCACATACGAAGTTGACCGACGCCGTCGGCAGAATGGCACAGATGGAAGCTGTACTTTCCCTCAAGGTGCGGGAAAGCATGGAGGTATTTCTCGGTAACCTCCCGCTCGATGCTCTCGGCATAGGCAGGATCGATCAGTGCCATGCAGCAGCCCTTGAAGCCCGCCCCCGAGAACCTTCCGCCGTAAATGCCTTCGGTCTCGCGCATGATCTCGTAGAGCCGGATTTGCTCGGGTGCCCCCGACTCCCAGTTGTGAATGCTGCTCCAACCGGATTCAAAGCTCAATCGGCCGTAGGTTGCGATGTCTCCCCTGCGCCACGCCTCCGCGCCTGCCTCCACGCGCTGGAACTCCGTGTACCAGTGCTCGCAGCGCCTTCTCCAGCTCTCGGGAAGCCTGTCGCGGTATGCCTCATAGATGTTGAAGCTGACATCCCTGGCATTCGTCTCGGCAAACTTGCCGTAGGAAAGCCCTGCAAACGCTTCCAGCGCATACACCCCGGCGCGCAGCTCGTCCACGCGCATATTGAACTTGGAGCCTGCCAGAGAATGCTCCAGCCCCGAGAAGAAGATCGCGATGGCATAGTCGGGCATCTCCGGACTCTCCGGAATGAGCTCATAGCGGTTGTCCGCACAGTCCAGGTACAGAAGATGGTTTTTGCGGCTGAGCACCTCGCAGGACTGGTCAAGCGTACCCACGTTGACACCCACGTAATTCTTCTCCGCGTCAAAGGCGATCGCGATCAGTTCGCTCTCGGGCACGCGGATCTGATTGACTGCCATCAAGGCCTGGAGGAAGGAGAGAATCACGGCCGCACTGGTGGAAAGGCCGCCGATGGGCAGGCTTCTCTCAATCACACCGCACAGACCGGTGTTCAGGGTGTAGCGCTTGCTCAGCGCCCAGGTGGCACCGCGCAGAT
>JAFUZB010000095.1 GCA_017476845.1 Clostridia bacterium | reverse complement strand
CGAATCTTGTGGAGCTGTATGTGCCTGTGAGTGTGAATAACATCGATCCAAACGCATTCCAGAATGAAAACCCGGATCTGATGCTCTATGTCGAGTGTAATTCCTATGCACAAAGCTGGGCACGCCAGCAATCACACGCCTATGAAGGACTGCATCACACGCTGCAAACGATCCCGGAAGTAGCAGCAACATGTGAAACTGATGGATTGAGCGAAGGCGAGGTTTGCATTGTATGTACAGATGTGGTGACACCACAGGTTGTGGTCCCGGCCCTTGGACACGATTGGGATGCGGTTGCTTATACATGGGATACAGAAAAGACGCATGTTACCGCAACGAGAATCTGCAAGAATGACGCCTCCCATGTGGACACGGAAACCGTGGCTGCGACATCCAAAATCACTGTTGAGGCGGACTGTGAAAGGGATGGCGAACTCACATATACATCGGATGCGTTTGAAAACCCTGCATTTAGCGCACAGGTGCTTATAGAAGTTATCCCGGCCATAGGGCATGACTGGGAAAAAATCGAATTTGCCTGGAGCGAAGATCGCTCGGAAGTGACTGTGACTGCAGTTTGTACACATGATGCTTCTCACAAGTTGAATGAAACGGTGAAGGCAACAGGAAAGGAAACCAAGGCTCCCACATGCGAAACTCCAGGTGAAATGACGTACACAAGTGATCCGTTTATGACATCAGGGATTCCGGTACAGGTGAAAACAGAATCTATTCCGGCGACGGACCATCAGTGGGGTGCAGTTACTTATACCTGGAGCGATGATCATTTACAGGTAGAGGCAAGCCGAACCTGCGTGAACGACCCATCGCATATCGAAAAAGAAACGGTAACGACCAGTAGTATAGTGACAAAGCAGGCAAGTTGCGAAGAAGAAGGCGAAATCACCTATACAACGCTTGGCTTCACCAATCCAGACTTTGACATCCAGACGAAGGCGGTAGTTGTTCCCGCGACCGGCCATGCATGGGCAAGTGCGGTATATACCTGGAGCGCGGATAAAGCGCATGTTACTGGTTCAAGGGTATGCCAAAACGACACATCTCATATTGAGACAGAAACAGTTGATGCGGTGTATTCGATCACGAAAAAACCAACGTGCACAGAAATGGGTGAATCGACATACACGAGCCTCGCATTCACCAATGGGGCATTTGAGGTACAGAAGATTGTCGATATGGACATCCCGGCCCTTGGGCATGACTGGGATAAAATCGAATTTGCCTGGAGTGAAGATTGCACGGAAGTGACTGTGACTGCGGTTTGTACACATGATGCTTCTCACCAGGTGAAAGAAACAGTGAAGGCAACGGGCAAGGAAACCAAGGCTCCCACATGCGAAACACAGGGCGAAATGACATATACAAGCGATGCGTTTGAGACACCTGGGATTCCGGTGCAGATGAAAATAGCATCTATTCCGGCGACGGGCCATCAATGGGGTGCGGCCACTTATACCTGGAGTGCGGATAAAGCGCATGTTACTGGTTCAAGGGTATGCCAAAACGACACAACTCATATTGAGACAGAGACAGTCGATGTGGTGTATGCGATCACGAAAGAACCGACTTGCACAGAAATGGGTGAATCGACATACACGAGCCTTGCATTCACCAATGATGCATTTGAGGTACAGAAGATTGTCGATGTGGACATCTTTGCCCTTGGACATGACTGGGATGATCCGACCTATGTGTGGTCGGAGGATGGACGGATGATCACGGCCTCAAGACTATGCAAACATGATGCCAAACACAGTGAAACGGAAAGTGTGTCTGCCCGGGTGATTGTGGTAGCTGCACCGACAGAGATGGACGAAGGTGAGTATAAGCTGATCAGCGAAGCTTTCGCCAGTGAAGCTTTTACGATGCAGGAACGGGAAGGCGGCAGCATACCAGCACTTCACACGTTGAGCGTGCCTAGTTTTCCCGAAAGTCTCACTGAGATTGAGGAAGAGGCGTTTGAGCATACACCCTTCCAGGCAGTCATTCTCCCCGAAACCGTGAATAGCATCGGCAACCGTGCCTTTGCGAATTGCCAAAACCTCGTCTATGTCTACATTCCGGAGAGCATTACAAGTATTCCTACAGATGCATTTGCTGACTGCCCGAATGTCATCATTGACTGGGCCGGACACTAAGACATGAAATTCCCCCTGGCCAGCTGGAAAGCCGGTCAGGGGGAATGTGTTTTCACCGTTTAAGACCGCACGCGCCCACGAAGGTGGTTGGGATTTGTCAGAGGACATGCAGAGAACAGAGTCAGAAGCTAGTCTGTAAGCGGGGTATCTTTCGATGGGCACGCAGCATACCCAGGACACATATACGGGCAATGTGGCGAGAATAGCTTGCGGTGTCGCATGCAGGAAAGCATCAGGGAATGCTATAGGGAATCATCCAACCTTTTCGGATGTCTTGGCCCGGGAATGCATTTCCACGATGTAGGCGATGACGAACACAATGAAAATGGTGGTCATAATCAGACCGTAGGCATAGCCTGCTCCGCTTAGACCGTAGGCACTGACGATCGTGTCGATGAAGAAAAAGCACAGGATGTAGCCGATGACATAGCCGACAATGATATAGATCTGCTTTCTCATGATGGTCAGTACAACGCTGAAAAAGGTGTCGAGGGCTGCAATGCCGCCGAAAACAAGCAGAAGTGCAAAGAGGAGAGACAAACCGGAGAGGTCAACCCCGTAAACAAAGCCGAGCACGGAACAGCCGAGGAAATAGCCAACTATGACAATCAGCAGGGTCAGTGCGGAAATGATGAGGATCTGACGGCGTATGGAGACTCTCAGCTCCCGGATTGCACCGCTTTGCCACCAGATGCCCATCTGTGCGACCATGGGTCGGAAGATGAACTGACTTAAGATGTTGATGACAAAGATCGGCATGAAAAGGATGTTAAAGATCGCCTGGGTCTGTGCGTCAAGGACGCGGAAGATGGAGAGCTTGGGCGCATTGACAAGGTAATTGTAGAGAATGGCCCCGATAAACACGGGGAAGGTCACTGCAAGCAGGCGCAGCACACCGTTTGGATGCCAGGCGGCGTGCACGTGCGGGAACTGTGTGAGGATAAGGCGGTTGAAGAGGAACACGAGAAGCACGGCTGTGAGGAGCATGCCAAGGCCTGCGTAGATGAGACTTCGCGTAAGGATAAAAATCAGGCAGAACGCGAGGGTCGCGAGGACGACGCGCACCGTCACCGCAATGGACACGACATCCAGACGCTTTTGCTTCTCAATCTCTCCGTGATAGACATCCTCCATGCATTCCGTGAAGCGGTATAAGGAGAAAAGAAAGGTGAGAATGGTACTCTCCAGGTCCATCTGATGAAATACTGCATACCCAAGACAGGCAAGCACCATGATGAGACTGGTTACCACGCGCGAGGAGAAGTAGGTGGAAAAACTATACTCATCGCGGATGTCGGAGACCTGGTAGTTGCGCATGGAGTAGCTGCCAAGCGAGGTCAGGGTCTGCGTGATGGCGTAGACAGCCGAAAAAGTGCCAGCTGCAAAAAGGCCACCCGCTCTGGTGATCACCAGGAGCAGGATGGCAGACTGCAGTGAGTAAACCATGGAAGAGGCAAGGTTCCAGAAATAGATCCGGTTGCGCGAAGGGGCACCCTCGCCAAAAAACAACTTCTGCATACGGGATTCCTCGAGGATCAGAATGCGTTGAGTGCTGCGATGACGTAGTCGACCGCTTCCTCCGTCATGCCGGGATACAGCGGAATGCTCAGCTCGGAGGCGGCGAGGCTTTCCGCGGCGGGAAAATCTCCGATCCGGTGCCCAAGCGATTGATAGGCTTTCTGCAGATGAATCGGTATCGGATAGTGAATCAGCGTATGGATGCCCTGATCCTCAAGATACCGCTGGAGTGCATCCCGGTCTTCGCAAAAGACCGGAAAGATGTGATATACGTTGCCGGGATCATGACGCAGCAGACGAAGTTTGCCGCTCGTGATCTCTTTTTCGTAGCGCGCGCCTAACCTGCGCCGCTCCTCGGTCCATGCGGGGAGATGCGGCAGCTTGGCCGAGAGGAAGGCAGCCTGCAATTCGTCCAGGTGCGAATTGACCCCAAGCTCGTCATGATGGTACTTGACCGTGGCGCCGTAATTGCTCAGGGCACGTACCCGCTGCGCCAGAACATCGTCATCTGTTACGACGGCACCTCCATCTCCGAGCGCACCGAGGTTCTTGCCCGGATAGAAGGAAAAGCCTGCGGCAATGCCAAAACTTCCGGCCTTTCTTCCGCTGCGCTCGGCACCGTGTGCCTGCGCGGCATCCTCAATGAGTGCCAGATGGTGAGCCTGCGCGAGGGCCTGAAAACCCTCCATGTCCGCGACACGGCCGTAGAGCTGTACCACCATGATGGCCTTTGTCTTTGACGTAATGTGCTTTTCGCTCTCCTCGGGGGTGATGAGGGCAGTTTCGGGGTCGGGGTCCACGAGCACCGGGGTCGCGCCCACATAGGAGATGGCAAGCGCAGAGGCGATAAAGGTGTTGGCCGGAACCAGGACCTCGTCACCGCGTCCTATGCCCAGAGCGAGAAGGATCAGCCTGAGCGCGTCCAGTCCGTTCCCCACACCGATGCAGTGCCGGACACCGAGGAAGCTTGCAAAGGCTTCCTCAAAGGCAGTGTCCTGCTTTCCCTGAATGAACCATTCGCTGTCCATGACCTTTTCGTAGGCAGCGTTCAGGTCATCGCGGATACTGTCATGCATGACATGAAAATCACTGTAGGGTACCTGCATCAGTTTTCAGCCTCCCCTTGCTTCAGGAAGGCCAGATAGTCCTCCCAGGAGCGGATGTAATCGGATTCGTCATAGAGCTCGGAGGCCAGCACCATCAGGCACGCATCCTCCGAGAAATCGAACATCTCCCGCCAAAGGCCCGGATAGATGTAGAGCCCCTTGTTGGGGCGGTCGAGCGGGACAACGCGTTCGTCCTCTCCGTCTTTGAGACGGATGCTGCACTTCCCGCGCACACAGATGAGCACCTGCTCCAGCTTTTTGTGGGCGTGAAATCCGCGCTCGACACCGGGCTGGGTGTTATACATGTAATAGCAGCGGCGGATCGTAAAGGGAATGTTGCGGTTTTCCTCCAGGGAAATGAGCACACCGCGCTCGTCGCCGTGCTCCTCAAAATCAAAGGTGGTGATATCGATCAAGGAAATGCCTCCAGTGCGAAGGAAATGTGGAATCGGTCCCTCAGGTCCGGCCGGGGTCCTGCGTATCCTTCAGGCGGGTGATCCCCGTGTCCTGGATAAGGCCGGTCAGCTGCTGCTGAAGATGGGAGATGCGTTGGTCCATCAGGAACAGCTTGATGATGAGCAGAAAGATCACGATGAGAAAGACAAGATTGGCCGCGCTCTGTACGCCCAGCCACTCGGCAATGCCCGTGGCAATGCCGGGAAAGATGCCAAGGAGCACCAGAATCAGCGAAAAGAAGAGCCAGAATACACTGTCCTCTGTGCGCATCTTGCTGCGCCTGACGCGCCTGAGGACATACAAGGCAGTGAGCACGGAGCCCACAATGAGCAGGATTCTCATTGCCCAGGACATGTGAGGTCCTCCTTTCGCAGGATGAACTGCAGCATCAGGATATTCAGTCCGGTCTGCAGCATGTAGCGCAGGGACCGGGTAAAGGTGAGATAGCTCTCTCCCGCGATGCGCTCGCGCATCTCCACCTGGACCTCCTTGACCTTGGCACCGCAGCGGATCAGATAGGCGATCGTGTCAGGCTCCGGGCGGAGGTTCAGCCCGTAGGCCATGCGCCAGATCAGCCTTTTTCCGTATAGCCGCATGCCCGAGGTCGGATCGGAGATGGTTTCGTGTGTGGTCAGGCGGATCAGCCTCTCGATGAGTGCGTTTCCGGCCATGCGCAGTGTCCGGGGCCTTTTCACCGTGACAAAGCGCGAACCGATGACCAGGTCAAGGTTTTCCTCCTCCATGCACTTGAGCATGGGAAGGATGTAGCGCGGATCGTGCTGCCCGTCTGCGTCCAGCTGGATGACGGCATCGTACCCCGCATCGCAGGCATAGCGTATGCCTGCCTGAAAGGCACCCGTAAGCCCCAGGTTCACGGGGAGGTCCAGAAGGGGAAAACCGTGCGCGCGGCAAAGCGCGGCGGTCTGATCCAGGGAGCCGTCGTTGACTACAATATAGTCATACCGGCCCGCAACGCTTTGGAGCTCCTCTACCACCCGGACGATGTTGGCTTCTTCATTGAAGGCGGGAATGACAATCAACAGTCGCACAAGAAGCCTCCTTAGCATACGTTTTCACCCATCCCGGGCGGCAGGCACTGGCATTATAGCATGCTAAGTGGGATTTGCAAGGAGAGCGCACTTGTCAGAAAAGCGAGCGAAACCTATAATAGGAACGGTTTTCTCCCGCCTTTACGCGCGGGGGAGGGCAAGTTCGGCAAAGGAGCTTCTTGAAGCGATGGGAAGCAAAATTCGGGCTGTCCTGTTTGATATGGACGGCGTACTTATCGATGCCAAGGACTGGCACTATGAGGCACTCAACCAGGCCCTGGGCCTTTTTGGTATGGAGATCAGCCGCTATGATCACCTTCATACCTTTGACGGCCTGCCCACAAAGGTCAAGCTGCAGATGCTCAGTGAAGGGCAGTACCTGCCGGTAGAACTGCATGACTTTATCGGTGAACTTAAGCAGGCCTATACCCGGGACATTGTGTATCAGAAGTGTCACCCGATGTTTCACCATGAGTATGCCCTCTCCAAGCTCCATCATGCGGGCTATAAGATTGCGGTGTGCTCCAACTCCATCCGCTCCACCATTGATCTCATGATGGACCGCGCCCAGCTCACACCTTATATTGATTTGATTCTGTCCAATGAAGATGTGACGCGCTCCAAGCCGGACCCGGAAATGTACCTGACGGCGATGCAGCGCTTCGGTCTTCGCCCGGAGGAGTGTATCGTGGTCGAGGATAATCCCAAGGGCATCCAGGCGGGACGGGCGAGCGGCGCTTCGGTGCTGGAGGTAGCCACTGTCTATGACGTCAATTACGAAAATATCATGCGGCAGATCGGAGCGTGTGAGAATGATTAATATCCTGCTTCCGTCCATGGGGACATCGGCTTTTTTCAAGGATAGCTTTTTCCCCAAACCCCTCTATGAGATCTGCGGGAAAACCATGCTCGAAACCGTGGTGGACCATTATCAGACACTGGGTGAAAAAAAGGTCATCTTTGTGTTTTCCGACAGCGACTGCCAGCGTTTCCATCTGGACCTGTCGGTCAAGATCCTGGACCCGGACAGCGTGGTGCTCAGGCTGCGCAATCAGACGGCGGGGGCGCTGTGTACCTGCCTGATGGCGATTGCCTATATCAATAATGATACCCCGCTCATTATCGCCAACAGCGATCAGATTATCGATGTGGACTACAGCGAGGTCCTTGCCCATTTTGATGAGATCGGCGCGGATGCGGGTATCCTGACCTTCCCCAGTATCCATCCCAGATGGAGCTACGCCAAAAAGCAGGGCGATGAAGTGATCGAGGTCGCGGAAAAGCGCCCGCTCTCAAGGGATGCCATTGCAGGCCTCTTCTATTATCGCCACGGGTCGGACTATGTGGAGGCGGCCAAACAGGTGCTGAGAAAGCAGAACCACCTGGACGGCAAGTATTATATCTCCCAGACTATGAACGAGCTCGTGCTCATGGGGCGTAAGGTGGGCTATTACGATATCCGTAAGGAGCAGTATGGCTCCTTCTATTCCCCGGCCAAGATCGAGGAGTACGAGGCAAGCCACAGAGCGCAGATCAAGGGATGATGAGAAGGACGGAGGGCAGAAGATGCTGAATATTGTCATTCCGATGGCAGGCAGAGGGAGCAGGTTTGCCAATGCGGGGTATGCCCAGCCTAAACCGCTCATCGATGTGTATGGGCACCCGATGATTGCCTATGTGGTGAAGAATATCACGCCCAAAAGGCCGCATCGCTTTATCTTTGTCTGCCAAAAGGAGCACCTTGAAGCGTTTGCCCTGGCCGATACGCTCCATTCGATGTGCGGCGAGTGCGAGATTGTGACGATCGACCATATCACCGAAGGCGCGGCGTGTACGGTGCTTTTGGCCAAGGCATTCATCGACTCGCAGGACCCGCTCATGATCGCCAACAGCGACCAGTATGTGGATACGGATATCAACCGTTACCTGGATGCCATGGGCGACCGGGACGGGCTGATCATGACCATGCCCGCGGAGGATCCCAAGTGGAGCTATATCCGCTGTGATGCCCAGGGGCTGGTCACCCTCGTGCGGGAAAAGCAGGTGATCTCCCATGAGGCCACGGTCGGCATCTATAACTATGCGCATGGCGCAGATTTTGTCAGGTATGCCGAAGAAATGATCGCAAAGGATATCCGTGTGGGCGGGGAATTCTATGTGGCGCCTGTCTATAACGAGATGATCGCAGGCGGGAAACGGATCGGCTTCCATAATGTGGGAAGCAGCATGTACGGACTGGGGATCCCGGAGGACCTGAAGGCCTTTATGGAGACCGAGATTAGCAAAAGCGTGTTCGCGTAGCAAATCAAAAAACGGCCTGGCGGCCGTTTTTTTCGTGCGGGATTTGCCCCACTGCATCTCTATGAAGAAAGTAACCGATGTTATTCGTGGGCTTGTAGGAGCTTGAAATAGGAGCGGTTGTTGGCAGCCTGTGTGCCAAAGCCTTCCTTGAAGACGGCAAGCCCTGTGTTGAGATAGGTCCCCCGCTCCTCTGTGCTGATGCCGAAGGAAAAGCGCCTGAAGCCCTCGTCCCGTGCGAGCTTGATGAGCTGATAGTTCAGAAAGTTCATGGGGAAAAGGGAGGCGTAGGATGCGTCCTGCGCGAGATACTGGGTGTGCAGTACATCCTTCCCGAAGTAAAAGAGCATCGTGCCCGCAATCAGGGTGTCGCCGTGGAAGACCCCATAGAAGGCTACGGTGTCCGTAAGGTGGGTGTCCCGAAAGAACTTGAGCTCGGAGAGCGTGTGGATGGGCGAAGCCTGGTGACGCTTGAGGCTCTCCGTGAGAAGGACGTAGAAATCCTCTAGCTCCTTGTCTCCCGAGAGCGCGCGGAAAACCAGCCCGTTTTTGATCGCGTACCGTGTGTCCCGGCGCCTGCCCGAGGAAAAGGAGGAGAGAATATCCGGCGCGAGCGAGGCACAGTCCAGATAGAGACTCAGCTCCTCATAGACGGTGTAGCCCTCCTTGTAGAAGAAGTAGTCCATGAGCTCGGGGCTGACATGGGAAAAGACGGCGGAGGTGGGCTTAAAAAAGGCACAGGCATAGCCCTGATGCGCAAGATAGCTTTCCAAACGCGGGAAAAGGGCTTCCAGGGTGGAAATGTTGTATTTGCTCTCTGTGAGGATGATCCCGCCGAAGGTGCTCCCCCGGTGGGAGTAAAAGCAGCGCCTGCCCTCCTCCTGCGCCTCGCACGCCGGGATGACGCCGATGAGCGTGCTTCCCTGAAGGATGAGCAGGGAGGCATCGGTAAAACGACCTTTAGGGTGATAGTTGAGGAAATGCCGTGTCTGCAGAAAGGTGCCGTTCACGCTGCCGTGCAGGACAAGCTCGTCCCAGCGGTTTTCCCACTCTTCGGTGTAGGGAAGAAAAGTCAGTTCCATAATGCATGCCTTTCAGGTGGTCAGATGCCGCAGGGCGGCAGGAAAGGGTGTTTTACGTAGGGCAGGGGGCACCGAAATAGTCCTTCTTGATGAGCCCCAGAATGTCTTCTCCGATGTGCCCGTCACGGTGCATCTCGCGCGCCAGGCGAAGGCGCGTCTCGCGCTTGGGATCCACGCCGCCTTGGAGCATGGCAAGGGTTTGCCGGATCTCCTCAAAGGAGCGGACGATGTAGAGGCCGTCCAATATGTCCCGTATGGCAAAGCGCGGATCCTCCGTGGTGGTCTTTCCAGCGGGCGTCGGACAGAAGAGAATGGGCTTTCCCGTCATCAGGTAATCCAGGAGCATGGAGGAGACATCGGAAATCAGGACGTCGGAGGACCAGAGGAGATCGTAATAGGTCCGGGAGGTGTCCAGGGCCAGGTGGTGCTCGGGAGAAAACTGCGCAAGATAGGCGGCAACCTCGTCCTCTGTCATCTCGCCCCTTGCGATAAAGTTTTCAAAGGCGAGCGGATGCGGGCGGAAGACCAGGTCAATACTCTCGCACTCCCGGGCCAGACGCGGCATCTGCTCCATAAAGGTAAAAAAGCTGGTCGCACCGAGGCGGGGGTCGGTGGTCCATCTCGGGGTCCAGATGACGCGCATGATCCCGCGGCTTTTTTTCCGCGGCCACAGCGGGCTTTCCGTATCGGAAGCAGCGGTGTTCAGGTCAAATTTGGGAAACCCGGTGAGAAAGACCTTCGTGTCTCCACTGCGCACCGTGGGACGAAGACGCGCACGCACATAGTCGTAGGAGAATTGCTTCTCGCAGAAGATGAGCGACAGGTTCCGAATGAAGTGCATGTTGTACATCAAATTCCAGTCGTCCATGAGCGGGGTGGAGTAGGGGACGTAGGCCACGCGGGTGATGCGGCGGAGCCGGCTCGCCCTGTAGGGCCGCGGAAGATAGGTGTCATACGGCCGGGGAATGAAGACATAGTCGAGGGCGAGGGACTTAGGGTCGGTCCATGCGCCGCTTTTGGGGTCATAGACGCTGATGCACCGGTCACTTTCTGTAAAGTGCCCCTCGGCGTACCTAAGGACACTCTCCGGGTGGACCCCTGTCATGCGAAGGTAATACTGGAAGTCGACCTCCGGCATGAGCAGAATGACGGGTTCCACCTCCGGGTCGGCTTTGGCCGCAAGGTAGAGCGATTCCACCACGGCCCAGTTGTTGGGGACCTGAAGGATAAACCCGATGCGGATCTTGTCCCCGGAAGGGACCCTGCGCACCCTTCTCTGGGTATGGATAAAGGAGGGAATGTTGCACCAGTAGATCAGATGGCCTTTCTCCAGAAGGACCATCTTCAGAAAGTCAAAGCCGCGCCGGAGGAACCCCACATCTGTCATCTCCCGTCAGGACATCTTTCGGTTTTTCAGCCTGTTTCCCGCTTCCTGCAGCCGGAGGAGGGCATGGAAGGGCCATCTGCACAGGCAGGCAGACAGCTTTTTCCGGAAGGTATAGGTATCCCAGCATGCGCGGTCCATATACGCTTCGAGCCCCATGCGCTTGAGCAGGTTGTATCCTCCCTGCAGGGGACCGAAGCGATGGTCATAGGGGAAAATCTGCTTGGCATAGATGGATTGTACATCCCGGATAAACTGCGGACTGTAGTGCCCCTGCCCGGAGCCGGAGAGCTTGTAGCGGATGAGGACATCGTTTAAGAAGGCGAAGGATACGCCTTGATGGGACAGATGCAGCCAGTAGGGATAGTCCTCCACCAGGCGGGTGTGCTCCAGATAATAGCCGTATCTTTCGTAGAGCTCCCTGCGCGCCATCCATGCGGTGCCGGGAAGGCAGTTGCGGGCGAACAGGCGCTTTTCCATTTTATCAGGCGTGAGGCGGGAAAGCACGTCATAGTCCTCGGCGCTGGAGGAGAGGTGCGCAACCTCTGCGCCGTCCTCCGTGATGCCGATCTGCCGGGAAAAACACAGGAGCGCCCCGGTCTTCTTTAGACAGGCGACATAGCGGCTCAGGGCATCCGGACAGGCGAGCTCGTCCTCGGGGGCCAGGTCCTTGAGATAGACCCCGTGTGCCATGCGATAGGCTGTGTTGCAGTTGATGACGGTGCCCCGGTTTTCGGGGAGATGGTGATAGATGACCTCCCGGATGTTCTGTGGCCTGTGCGCTTCGATGTATTGCTTCAGGTCCGGAAGCTCCTCGGCGTAATTGGGCGAACCGTCGTCTGATATGATGAGCTCGATGGCGGGGTAATCCTGAAGGAAGAGACTGTCCAGGGTCGGATAGATGCCGCTAAAGTTGCGGTACACGGGAATGATAAAGGAAAGCAGCTCTGCGGCCAAGGAAAGTACCTCCCAAGCGGAACAATCAGTAAGTGCGCGTCAGGGAAACCTCGGAGACGGTGAGGGCGCCGGAATAGACGATGAGAAGGGCCATGACCTTGTCGCCCAGCCCCTCGCATACTGGCTCGTATGCCCCTTCGGGCGCGTCCTCAATGCGGAAGGCGGCGCGGTAGGGCTGCGCAGTGTCTGCGTTCACCGGAACTTGAGCCAGCAGCGAAAGCTCGGGCAGAGAAAGTTCTATGCTGTCACGGTTCCGGACGGCGTAGAGACTGACCGAACCCTCGCCCAATGCGTCAAAGGAAAACAGGAGGTCCCCCAAGGGCACCCCGTAGCGCAGGTACTGCGCCTGCCCGGAGACGAGAAGCGCGGGCTTTTCCCCTTGCAGGGCGGTGCTGCAGTCACCGCTGTAGCCGTCGGGATAGGCGGGAACGCTTTGGGCGCCCGGAAGGTATTCCCTGGCTGTGTTGCGGAAGGCGGGATTGAGGATCAGGTTACCTTCGTCCAGAAGCGGACCAAAGCAGATGTCGTAGGCGACCTTCTTGGAGATGACCTGGATGCCGCTATACTCACAGAAGCGGAGCGCTTCCTCAAGAAAGCACCGCTCGGAGAAGGTGTCCATACTGTCAATGGTCTCGCCGTGCACCAGCCCCTGCGCCACATCGCTGCGCAGCGCTTCGATGAAGCGGTAAAATTCTCCGCCCAGGTCGTACATCTGCTCGGCTGCACTCTGGATAGAGGTTTCATCAAAGAATTCGGAGGGATATTCCACTGCGATGGCGCTGTAGTCGACCGTGCGGTCCGTGGGATAGGCGAGGGCATCTCTTCTTGAGAGGGAGGCGTTTAAGTACAGCTGACGGCGCATCATGGGTGTCTCCAGCCCGTCGGCGCGCGAGGGATAGAGGGTGTCGTGGGTCATCTTGTAGCCGGAGGAGCGCAGCGCCTCTGTCCAACTGCGCTCAAGCGGCTCCCCGCGCGCATCCGTGCGCGTTGTGGAGGGAAAGCGCGCAAGATAATTGTAGGGCACGGTGTGCTCCGGATCGTAGAACGCTTTATCCCCGTCCCTGTAGACAAAGGGACACATGAGCGGCCCCGGCCAGCTCCATGTGGAGAAGGTGAGGTGCATGTTTTCCGTATAGAAGAACTGGATCTTATCGCCGTGATCGATGTAGAAGCGCGCCGTCACCTCCAGGACGCGCTCCCAGATCTCATGGTTGGCACTTGTGCGGCAGCCGGTGAAGATGCCGCCCGTGTAGCAGCCCTTCTGTGTACTCCAGCTTCCCCGGGAGGCCCCGGAAGTGTGAAGATAGCGGTGGGAGAGGGCATCCAGCATGTCCAAAAGCCCCGTCGTGTCCCGGTAAATGGCATACGCATTTCGCAGATCCTGACACTCCGGATCGCTTAAGGCTGCCCATGTGGTGTCCGGGAGCGGCAATCTCCCGTCCCAGTTCCATGGGGCAAGATCGTCCCGGACCGTACTGTCTATGGCAAAGCCGAAGGCATTGAAGCCGTCGCCGCGGTCCAAACGGAAGTCATCATTGGCGGGATAGGGGATCTGGTCGCCCTCGGGAGAGGCGGGATCCTGACCGTTAAAGAGGGGATCGGAATAGAGATGGTTGTCGTGCATCCAGGTGTGGTCCCCGATCTCACTGCCTGTGTGCAGGATGCGGGCGATCCGGTCCATGTCCGGATTCATGAGGAGACGTGTGCCCCAGTGGATCCGGTTGAAGGTCGCAGCCATGCCGTGCGCTTCCAGAAGCGGCAGTACCATGTCGAAATCGCTCTCGCGGAAATCGTCAAACCCAAGTGCCATGATGCGCGGCGCGTCCCATGCATCATTTGAAAGCCCCTCGGCGGAAACATATGGGGAGAGCGCGAGACAGAAGAAAACGGTGACCAGAGTCGCAAATCGCTTGAAGGAAAAGTGGCCCATGGCAAACGCTCCTTTCCGTTCTCTGGTGTGACGCGGGGCTTGTGGCTTTACGGGCAGATTGTAGCCCTTCATGCAGGGAGCGTCAAGGAAAGGCGCCTTTCGTGTCCATTGCGCGTTGGCTCTTGGAAACGGGCAAAAGGAAGGCACTGCGCAAGGCGGAGTTCATGGACCGTCTGAAAAGTATGCTTGCTTATCTGGCAGGGACAGCAATTGGGGGGGAGGAGGGAGTGTATCGGGGACAGGAACTGTCAATGACGCAAAGAGCATGCAGAGGGAGTTTTTCTGCCAAAAGAAGAGAATGCGATGTGGCTATCATGGCTCGAGTCGTCGTTACCCAAGCTTGTTTCGTTTTACAACCTCGAAAAGCGGAAACCGCAAAATCTTGCGGTTCTACTTTGGATTGCGAAGGTGCTGCTTCTTCATGGCATCATTACTGTGTGGTTGGAACAGCCTTTGCGCACCAAACCTATTGCAGGATGATATCCCACGACCCGCCAAGTTACTGCGAGAATGAGCCCTTGGGGGCTCGAATGTGAATCTCTGTGTTGTATTCAGAATCACGGTACAACCAAGGCGCTTATGAGATTGCACGGCTGATCAATAGGCATTTGTACTTAAACCTTTACTCTTGTTGATCACACCTTTGCGGATTGTTAGGTAGGTGAATCCACGACACCATGGTTTGAAATGTTCAGATGGATCTTTTCGCACAATAGTCGTCGTTCTTTATTATCGTTTCGGACAACGTATCTGTTGCGTTCTTTGATCAGTTTTAGACCCTTGAGAGCGAATAAGGAGTCCTTCACTGAAAGATCATGCTCTTTCATGGCAATTTGGATATCGTGAAAGATCATTCCAGCGATCTGAATGATGAACGCTAATCCTTGCATGCAGCAATAATCCTTCTGATATAATGCATTAAAATCAAGCGTATTATCAATATAGTTGTAGAAAGTTTCGATGCCCCAGCGGGATTTGTATTCGCAGAATGCTTCCCGTGCCGTCTTTTCCCGATCATTGGTCTCCAACAAGAACAAGCCAAAATCCTTTTCTGCGGCTGCAAGCCCTTCCTCCGTATACCCCTTTGTCTTCGCTGTCAATTTAGTAATGTAAGTTTGTCGCTCTGCTGATTGCCTGGTCGTGTCGAGGAACGCGTGATATTTGACGGTCTTAGCTTCATTTTCATAGGTTGCGTAGTATATTAAGCTTGAATATCCATCCTTATCGTAGATAAAGGTTCTTCTCTTGTCGAATTTAAGTGCTTCATACACCATCTCATAGTCATCTCGACCCGTGATCATCGGAACAATATAGGTATTTCCATCCTGAGAGAATAGCCCTTTGTCTTTTGCTGTGTTGAACCCACGATCAACAAGGAATAGCGTGTTTTCAAAGTGAAAGCGACTGAACATGACTTCGACTGCTGTCTTATCGGGATTAGCTCCGTTGAACATTTCATTACACAAAGGAAGCTTTGTCTCAACATCATATGCAGTCATCCAGTTGATCTGCTCCGATCCAAGCTTTTTGAATTTGTAGCCAAAGGCTGATAAATCACTTGATTCTGCGGAGCAGGCAATCACATGCCCATCTATGGCAATCTTTTTCGATGAGTTCTCAATCAAGTTTTGCTGAAACTCATCGGGCTTAGTTCCATATCTACCAATGTTGCCGTACAGTGTGTTAAGTGCATCCTTTCCGAGATGAACATTCGGATACCATTTTGATAGAACAGTTTCTGAAAAGATGCTGGATATCCTTTTCATGTATTGGAATCCTTCGACAACAAAGATAGATGCAACTGTGAATATCTGATTTGCTTCTCTCTGGTCGAATTTTGAAGTCAGCAGCTTATAAGTTTCACTGGCATATTCCTTAATCAGGAAGTAACCTCCAAACTCCAATACGGTAGCCTTTGTATCAGACATCCTTGTCCCATTGCGGACAAACCCCTCTGCCAGGGTAATCTGACCTATACACGCCCCTATTTTGCTTTGCGTCTTCCATTTGAAAGTCCCATCTGGCATTTCTGTCTTGATGCTGGTAGAACTATATTCGTATACGTAGTAATGCCCCTTTACATTCTTACTGGAGAGTCGGGAATTCTTCATCAACGAGCCAAGAGTGGCGACAGCGCTCTATGGCTCGTTTTATTTTGCCCTGATCTCATCCTGTAGCTTTCTTACTTCGTTGGTCAATTCTTGT
>JAFUZB010000094.1 GCA_017476845.1 Clostridia bacterium | reverse complement strand
GCTTTCTTCTACCAAACAGCATACTACCTCTCCTTTACGAAAACAGAGGGGCCTTGCGGCACCCTCTGTTTTGTTCGTTACATCAGATCAGTCCGAGTTCCTCGAGCTTGTCTGCAACGTCCGCCAGATCATACTTTTCCAGCGTTGCACGCGTGGGGATACCGGTGTTGACATCCCAGCCCATGAGCTCATAGAACATGGTCTGTGCCTTCTTATAGTCTTCGCGGTCGAGCTTGACCGTTCCTTCCTCGAAGGGCTTGAAATCCGGTTCCTTGTCAAAGACCCAATCGCTGGGCTGATCGTGGTCTTCTCTCAGGTTGGTGGAGCCCAGGCGCAGCTTGAAGGAGATCGCCGTCATCGCGCGCAGGAGGTTGGAGATACGCTCGGTATCGGACTCCATGTCGTCGCGGGTGTACTCTTCACCGATCACCGCGCTCATGTACTTCGCATCCAGGTCCAGATCGCCGATGTAATCGCGCTTCTTGCTGGTGGCGATGGTCATCGGGTACATCCAGTTACACAATGTGGCGGAGTCATGCCACTGCTTGCCGTTGAAGGCCCAACGGGTCAGCTTGATCTTGTTCTCATTGATGGGCGTGTACGCCTTCTGCTTGTCGATGCAGCCCTCGCCGAACCAGTGCTCCATGACGGGCTTCTGGATGGCATCAAAGGGAGAACCGGAGGAGACCACGTTGATGAGGTGATGGATCATGCAGTCGCGGTTGTAGAGCAGGCTGTAGATCGTACCGGTCTGCCAGCAGTTTTCCGGACCGTGATGGCGCGGATAGCCGTTGTGGCCGATGTTGAAGTTCTTGCTGTTGACGAAATCGTAGAAGGATACGCCGGCAATGTTCTTCTCGGGATCATCCATGCCCCACTTCTCGTAGAGCCTGTAGGTGCCAAGACCGATATCGGAGAAGACGCCCTTCTTGGTTGCGATGGCTTCATATACCCACCACATCCAGCGGGGATCGCCGGTCTCCATGAGCTTCCACGGAATGGTGTCCCACTCACCGGGATTCAGGCGGTCGATGACATCCTTGAGGACGCCGGTGGTATACGCCATGTAGAAGTCCTCATAGAGGTTACCATAGTTGCACCATACGCCGTATTCATCGGCTGCACGGGCACCCGCACCGCCTAGGATCATCTTGGCATCGCCCTCGTCCACAAAGTCGTGGGTGCTGGGCACTGTCTCGCCGTTCTCGTCCTTGTGCGGCGGATACCATTCGAGCATCTTGATGATGGGCATGCAGGTGTTGGAAACGTTCACCGGCAGATCATAGTCGGCCAGGGGATCCATTTCATATTCGGTGTAGCAGCGCACCGGGCAGGAGGAGCATCCGCCCTGCTTGACGGTGTACTTCATGGCGACCTTGCCAAAGTCGAACACACCCTTGTTGCAGCGCAGAGCCGCCACATTGATGTTGCCGCTGGGCTGTTCGCCGGAGTCGACTACGCCGCCCTGGGCCTTGTCCCAGGTAACGCCGGGGCCACCCTGCCAACGGTTGGAAGAGGTGGCAGAATATTCAGACCAGGACTGGGGAATGGTCGGAACGGTGTGGTTGTTATTGCCGCCCACCAGGTCCTTAATCATGTAGTTGGACAGCAGACGGACTTCCATGGGACGGGCAATCTTGACCGCACCGGTGCCGCGCACTGCGATGGACTTGAGCTTCTTGGAACCCAGGACAGCGCCCACGCCGGCACCGCCGCTGTTGCCAAAGCTGGTGACGAGACAGCTCATGGGAACCAGGTTTTCGCCGGCTGCGCCGATGGAGCAGACGTCAAATTCCGGTCCGAGTGCCTTGGAGATGGTCGCATTGACCTCAAAGGTACCCTTGCCCCACAGATCCGTGGCATCCTCGATGGAGACCTTTTCGTCCTCAATCTTCAGATACACGGGGGTTTCGCTCTGTCCTTCAATGATGAGGGCATCATAGCCTGCATACTTGAGGGCGTGGGCGAAATGGCCGCCCATGTGGGCATCCACGATGGAGTAGCCCTTGGACCAGCAGGACAGGAAGGAAATGTTGGTACGTCCCGAGCAGGGAACGCCGGATGCGGTGAGCGGGCCCACGGCCATGACGGCCTTCGCGTCCGGTCCGAGCGGATCGGCATCGAGCGGGACCTCGTCCCAGATGACCTTGTAGCCAAGGCCCATGCCGCCGATAAAGGGCTTGTACTTGGGCAGGGTGTCTTCGGTAGTGATCGCGCCGGTGGTAAGGTTTACACGCAGGATCGTACCGGCCCAGCCGTTAATGCCATTCTTTACAGACATATCGTTGCCTCCTTACGCCTATGCTTTGTCAGATCGCCTGGCTGACGGAAATGATCCGATCCCAGGGGACAATGGACAGTGCGCCGGAGGGGCAGCCTTCCACGCAGGCACCGCACATCACGCACTTTGAAGACTTTCTGGTATAGGGGTTGACCGTCGGCATATGCCACGGGCAGGCCTCATGGCAGGCGCCGCAGCCGACGCACTTTTCGGTATCCACGCGGCGGATGCCGTCATCGCCCGAATAGATGGCGCCCATGGGGCAGGCGTTGCCGCAGGCCGGATCTTCGCACTGACGGCAGGTGTCTGGGAAGTAGGTCCAGTTGTTCTCGGTGTACAGACCGTTGCCGTTGCGCGAAGAGTAGAGATTGCGCGTCACCTTGACACGGGAGATGTAGCTCGAGCAGCAGCCGTCATTGGTCAGGGTGCAGTTGATTTCGCACCGCTGGCAGCCCACGCACCTACCCGCGTTGACCACGAGCAGACCGTTGGGGAATGCCCACAGACGCACGCTGTCCTCCGCGATCGCTTCCTCAGTCACGCCGAGGGTGTCCAGGAGCGCAGCAGACAGGGCCAGACCCGCCAGACTCTTTCCCGAGAGCTTCAGGAACTGACGGCGCGTATAGTCCTTGTCGAGGAACTTTTTTCTGTCAGCCATTCTTGTTTCCTCCGTTTCTTCAGTCACATAGGGAAATGGGGACAAAAAACAAGGAGTTTCCAAATAGCTGCGCATGGCAAACACACTGAAAAAAGGTGTGCAAGGCGCAGGTATCCGGAACTCCTTCGCAAAATGGCAGGCGACGCAGTTGCCCGCGCCACCCAATGGCTGTATCCGCCAATCGAGGGTGCATACAGCTTGGAGCTCGTGAAACCGAAGAGTCTCAACTCCTCGTTCTTTACTCGCATTATAGAAATCACGCATGCGGTTAGTCAACACTAATCTTTCCGGATATTTTTCCTGATGCTTTTTCAGTTTTCTTTGTTCCTTTTCCCTTGTCATGAAAGGGTGCGCATGATAAAATTAGATATGTCAAATCTGTTGGAGGATGGTCTCCGTGCGTCCTCTGAAATCTGCTTACCTTTAAGGGGCTATACATTCGATGAAACTGCTGAAAACCGAAGATGCGGTCGGACAGGTTCTCTGTCACGACATCACCCAGATTATCCGCGGCGTCACCAAGGACGCTGTTTTTCGCAAGGGACATATTATCCGTGAGGAGGATATTCCCGTCCTTCTCTCCGTGGGCAAGGATCATGTCTACATCTGGGAAAACGATGAAACTATGCTCCACGAAAACGAGGCCGCACAGATCCTCTATGAGATCTCCGCGGGTAACGGCTTTACCCCCTCTGAAATCAAAGAGGGCAAGATTGAGCTGATCGCCGCCTTCGACGGTCTGTTGAAGATCGACCGCGAAAAGCTTGTGGCCGTCAACAGTCTCGGGGAAATGATGATCGCAAGCCGGCATGGGAATTTTCCCGTGCACCGCGGCGACAAGGTTGCAGGGACCCGCGTTATCCCACTTGTCATTGAAAAGGAAAAGATGCAGCGCGCCAGGGAAGTCACTCTCGGCGGTCCCATCTTCCATCTCCTCCCCTTCCGTCCCCTCAAGGTCGGCATCGTGACCACAGGCAACGAGGTGTTCCACGGACGCATTGAGGATACCTTCACCCCCGTCATTATCCAAAAGCTCGCAGAATACGGCTGCACTGTCTCAGGGCATGAGGTTTCCGATGACAATCACGAGCGGATCACCGCACTGATTCAAAAGCTCCTCTCCGAAGGCGCCGAGATGGTGATCTGCACCGGCGGCATGAGTGTGGACCCGGATGACAAGACACCCCTGGCCATCCGCAATACCGGGACAGAAATCATCTCCTACGGTGCCCCTGTCCTTCCTGGAGCCATGTTCCTTCTTTCCTACTATGGCCCCCACCGGATCCCGATCCTCGGTCTTCCCGGCTGTGTCATGTACGCCAAGCGTACCATATTCGATCTGGTGCTCCCGCGCCTGGTTGCCGGCGATCCGGTGACCAAGGAGGATATGGCACGCCTGGGTGAAGGCGGACTTTGCCTCTCCTGCAAGGTCTGTACCTTCCCTAACTGCGGGTTTGGGAAAGGAGCCTAAGATGGCAGACCAGTTTACACACTTTGACAAGGCCGGCGCCGCCATCATGGTCGATGTCACCGAAAAGCGCGAAAATGCCCGCGAGGCGATCGCCTCGGGGACTATCTCGGTTTCGGAGGCCACCATGCGCGCCATCCTGGAGGGGACTGCTGGCAAGGGGGACGTGCTGGGCGTGGCCCGCATCGCGGGCATCATGGGCGTCAAGCGCACCTCCGATTTGATCCCGCTATGCCATCCGCTGCCCATCGGAAAGGTCCATATCGACTTTGCTACCGACCCGGACGCATGCACCGTCACCTGCACGTGCACGGTGCGCACCGTTGCGCAAACCGGTGTGGAGATGGAAGCCTTAACCGGCGTCTCCACCGCCCTGCTCACCGTCTATGACATGTGCAAGGCGATCGACAAGCATATGACGATCGGAGAGATCCATCTGTGCTACAAGAAGGGCGGAAAGAGCGGCACCTTCATCGGTGATCCCGCCTACGCCCCGGAGGAAACCCATGATTGACCGGGAAAACCGGGTGATCCGGTACCTCAGACTCTCCATCACCGACCGCTGCAATCTGCGCTGCCGCTATTGCATGCCCGAGGAGGGCGTGCCGCCGCTCGCACATGAGGATATCCTGACATTTGAAGAATATCTGCGTCTCATCCGTCTGCTGCTTCCTCTGGGTATTGACAGCATC
>JAFUZB010000093.1 GCA_017476845.1 Clostridia bacterium | reverse complement strand
GGCGGAAAACGGGGAGCAGGACACCTTTACCTGGTCTGCAAGCGCGCTCTCTGTCGAGGAGGGCGTGCGGCGCATTCTCGCTCTGGGGTCGGTTCGGGAGATGCGGATGCAGGAGACGGACGCGGATGAGCTCATCGCGCGCATGTATAGGGAGATGAGACTGTGAGAAAAGTCAAACCGTACCTTACGGTCTTTCGCCTCCAGGCGCTCCGGGAGCTCAGCTACCGCGGTGCGGCGCTTGGCGGCATGATCACGCAACTCTTCTTTGGGCTGGTGCTCATCGCGGTATACAGCGCCTTTCTCACGCAGGAGGGCGCGGACACTTTGGCACTTCGGCGGATGGCATCGTATGTCTGGCTCCAGCAGATGTTCTTCCGCGGTCTGCTCTCCACAGACGGGGAGCTGGTGGGGCAGATCATGACAGGATCCTTTGCGGGGACACTGCTTCGTCCGGTGGACCAGCATGCCTTCTTCTTTATGCGCAACCTCGCCATGAAGCTTTTCGGCTCCCTGATGCGCTTTGCGCCGCTGCTTGTGTGCCAGGTGTTTCTGCCCGAGAGCTGCAGACTGCTTCCTCCGGCCTCTTTCACGCATTTTCTGGGCTTTTGCGTGACACTACTGCTCGGACTTACCCTCAGTGCCCTCTTTCACGCGATGAACATGGCCCTGATCATGGTCACGCTCGACAGGCGCGGGGTCTCGGCGATGCTCAACCTGCTCGCGGCGATCTTTTCGGGAAACATTCTTCCGCTGACCTTCTTCCCGGACCGCCTCCAGGCGCTTGTGCGCTATCAGCCCTTTGCGCAGATCCTGGATCTCCCGATCCGGGTCTACCAGGGGGAGGCTACGGCGGGTGGAATCTTGGTGCAGCTTGCATGGATCGCCGTCATGGTGGTTTTCACGCGCGCCCTGTGGCGGCGAAACCTTAGGCGCATTGTGATCCAGGGAGGGTGAAGTATGCGGTATCTTCTTCATATGCTGGCGGTGAATCTTCGGCGCGAGATGCAGTACCGCCTCTCGTTTTTCCTCTCTGTCCTCTCGCAGGCCGTGATGACCCTCGGCGATCTCATGGCCATCCTTCTGCTCCTTGAGCGCTTTAGGAGCCTGGGGAGATGGGAGGGGGCGGAAATCCTCTTCTTCTTTGGCGCCATGCAGCTCTCCTTTGCGCTCGCGCAGACCTTCGGGCGCGGCGTAGAGGAGTTTTCAGGCCGGGTGCGCGAGGGGAGCTTTGATACCCTCCTTGTGCGTCCGCGCTCCCTCTTTGTGCAGACGATGCTCATGGAGGCCGATCCCAGACGGATCATCAATGGGGCCATCGGCATTACAGCCCTTGCCGTAGCCTCCGGAAGACTCGGCCTTCATTGGACAGGGGGAAGGGTACTGCAGCTCTCCTTCTCTGTCCTCTCGGCCTTTTCCCTGATCCTGGGCCTTTTTACCCTGGAGGCATCCATCAGCTTTTTCACCGTCGATTCCATTGAAATGGTGAATGTCCTGACCTACGGGGGCAAGCAGGCCTGCTCCTATCCGGTGGACATCTATCCTTCCATGATCCGGACCCTCTTTACGGGGATTCCCCTTGCCCTGTGCCTGCACCAGCCGATCAGTATGATCCTGGGCAAGCCGATCTATTCTTCCTCGATGCCTTTGACACTGCTCTGTCTTCTTGCGGGTCCGGCCTTTCTTGCACTCATGCAGCTTGCCTGGCGCGCGGGCGTCAGGCACTACCGTTCTACAGGGACATGACGCGCCGGGATTCTGGCAAGGAGCTGCCACTTTTTGGTAAAAATGTGCCACTTTTTTACTGCACCGCAGGAAAGCGCGTGTTCCATGGTACAATCTCCATATTCTTATGGAAAAAGAAGGGGATTTCATGGCGGACAATCCGGGTTTTCTGCTGACCATGCGCAACGTGTACCGGCTGCTCACTGCGCCGGACTTCCCCGTATACTCCCGTCCGGCCATCCCGGACAGGGAGCGGCAGGGACTGACCATGGTAGGCTTCTGGCGGATCATCCTGGCCGACTGGCTTCCGGAGGGCACGGACCTGTCACTGTTTGACACGGAGACCGCGCGCAGCCGGACCCTCAGCAGTCTCCTCAACCGCAAGGGCACGCCGGGACTGATGCGGGAAAAATTTGAGCATCTCTCGCATATCCTCTCCTTGGGGCTGCTCTCCGATCTTGTGCATACCTATTCTGCTTTCCTCACGCAGTCGCAGACCGATGTCCCGGTGCGTTCCGCCCGCGTGCTCGGCATGCTGGAGGCAATGATCGAAGACGGGCGGGAACTCACTGTGGAAGCGCGCGCTTTCTTCCGGGAGATGGAGGCGG
>JAFUZB010000092.1 GCA_017476845.1 Clostridia bacterium | reverse complement strand
GTCACCACGCCCCACATGCGGTTGAAGGTGTACATGTTGAAGGGCAGAGAGTAGAGCTCGCCGTGATAATTGGCCACTGGGGAATTGGTGAAACGGTTGAAGGTCGCAAAGCGGTTCACATACTGCCATACCTCGCTGTTATTGGTATGGAAGATGTGCGCACCGTAGCGGTGCACATGAATCCCTTCAATCTCCTCGGTATAGACATTGCCTGCAATGGTATCTCTGCGGTCAATGACAAGTACCTTTTTGCCCGCATCGGTCGCTTCCCTGGCAAATGCGGCGCCGTAGAGTCCCGCGCCGACAATCAGAAAATCATACATAGCCTTTCCTCCTTGCCTTTTATTGTCATCTCTCCGGCCTTTTCTGTCAATCCTGAAGTAGCCTTGACAAACCAGGATGCCGCTCGTACCATGCTTTCAAGGCCTATACGCCCTATTTCTCCCCGGAGGTGTTCATATGGGTTATCTCACCGAGGATATGGCCGGACTGGAAAACCGGGAAAAGACCATTGTCCGCACAAGCTTCATCGGCATCCTCGTCAATGTCCTGCTCGCTGCCTTCAAGGCAGTGGTCGGCCTCATCACCCACTCCATTGCCGTGACGCTGGATGCCGTCAATAACCTCTCCGACGCCATGTCCTCCGTTATCACGATTGTCGGCACCAAGCTCGCCGGCAAATCCCCTGACAGTAAGCACCCTTTGGGCTATGGGAGGATTGAGTACCTCTCGGCCATGATCGTCTCCGCCTTAGTCCTCTATGCCGGTATCACCTCCCTTGTGGAATCGGTCAAGAGCATCATCCACCCCGAGACGCCCGACTACTCCACCGTCTCCCTCATCATCATTGCCGCGGCCGTCATCGCCAAGGTGCTGCTGGGAACCTATGTGCGAAGAACGGGCAAACGGGTCCACTCCGCCTCCCTGGAGGCCTCGGGCTCGGACGCCCTCTTTGACGCCATCATCTCCGCCTCGGTCCTTCTGTGCGCCGTCCTCTACCTCCTCTTCGGCCTCTCCCTGGAGAGCTATGCGGGCGCCATCATCTCCATTGTCATTATCCGCTCCGGCATCGGCATGCTTCGGGATACCCTGGACGATATCCTCGGCAAGCGCTATGACGAGGAGCTGCTTTCCGCCATCCGCCAGACCGTCGCCAAGGACCCCGAGGTCCACGGCGTGTATGACCTCATCCTCCATGCCTACGGGCCCGACCTCAACTTCGGCTCTGTGCATGTCGAGGTGCGCGATACCATGACCGCGCCCGAGATCGATCTCATGGAGCGCAGGATCGCCTCCATGGTATTCAAGGACCACGGCATTGTCCTCACCTCCATCTCCATCTATGCCATGAATGACTCCACGCCCGAGATGAAATCCATCCGCGATACCGTCATGGGAATCGTCAAAGGCTTTGACGGTGTCCTTCAAGTCCACGCCTTCTCCGCCAATCCCGAAAAGAAGATCCTCACGCTGGATATCGTTTTGGACTTTGCCGTCAAGGACAGAAGCGCCCTCTTCTCCCAGATCCGCGAGGCGGTGCAGCAGGCTTTCCCCGATTTTACCCTCTATCTCACCCTCGATATCGACTTCTGACCTGTGCCCATCCCGGGAAAACTCCCGGGATGCTTTTTTGCGGCACAACTATCAGGGTTTTTAGGTCGGTAAGTCCGTGAATTGTCACATGACCTATCAGTGAAAAATCCAACAATCCTTGACAGCATTCGATTTCTCCCATAGAATTATTAGGCCGTCATAGGTCGGTAATTTTGGGTCGGCAAGGTCGGTCAAAATTAGGTCGGTCTAGGTCGTCAAAACATATATGGAGTGATTGAGCTGTGGGGAACTATTCTGTTCCAAAGGAAATCCGCGATTTGCGGCCTTCGGGAACCATAGTGAAGAAGCAAGGGAAAGGGTATTACGTATATAAGCGCGTTTCGACCAAGGTTAAAGTCCAGCAAGAAGACGGAACATACAAGTGGAAGACTCACGATGAGATGGGACCTTGCATCGGATCAATAACACTGGAGCAAGGCTTTATTCCCAATGTAGTACGCGCAGAGGAAGAGGAAGTCACTGTTCTTGATTATGGCAATTACGCATATAGCAAACTGCATTCATCAAAGACATACGAAGAACTCACTGCGCTCTTTAATGCCAAACTAGCCACAAAGATTTACCTTGCTGGGTTGATCACCTTCAATGAAGGCTTTACCTATATGAAGGACATGTCCAAGAAGTACTCAGAGTCCGCTGCTTGCATGTTTTTTCCTGGTGAGTCGCTTGGCTATGATGCCATCGCAAAGATGTACGACTATCTGGGGCGTCATGGAAAAGTTGTTGATGAGTTCGAACAACGCGCAATCAACACCTCTTCTCACATTGTGGGTATAGACGGGCATGTGGTTGCCTGCACTTCGGAGAAGAACGATCTGTCCGAGTTCGGTTATAAGCATACTAAGCTGTGTTCACCACAGATGAACTGGCTTTGTGCTCATGATCTGCAGAAGGATAGACCCCTTGCAAGTCAGTTTATCAACGGGTCAATACCAGACAAGAGTGCTTTGCAACAGCTTCTTTCTCGGTTTGATTTTGCCAATACCCATTTCTACGTTGACCGTGGTTTCAATACAGAGCCGGACAAGCAGCTGATGTCACAGAATGGCAGCACATATACCGTCCCAATGATATCTGGAAGAAATGACTATAAGGCAGTCTATGAGAAGATCAAATTCGACAAGCGCCGATGGTTCATGTATGACAAGAACAATTACTCCAGTATCATCTATTACCAAGAGTTCCCCGGTCCTGGGAATGTGCGATACATTGCCTATAAGGACACAACACGTGAAGCGGCCGAGAGGAAGACCTACTGCGAGAAAATCAAGAATGGCGTTAAGGGTTATACCGAGGCTGGGATGATTGAAAGTGAAAAAGACTTTGGGCTGTTTATTCTTGAAACTACGGAACAGTACACAGCACAAGAGATTTTCACAGGATACAAAGGTCGCTGGGGGATAGAAACATATTACAACTATGTAGACAACATCATGGATTTCAATGCATTGTATCAGCAAGATTATTGCAAAACACAAGGAGTGGGGTTTGTTGTCCAAATAGCAGGGTCTATCTTCAGCGAGATAAAGAAGGATCTTGCCGAGCACAATGAGACAGTAAAGAAAGTAGTCGAAGAATTGAAAGGCATTAAGTCGGTGAAGGAAAATGGACGTTGGACAGTTCGCAATCTAACGAAGCCACGAAAAACGCTTGCCGATAAACTTCTTTTTCCGACAGGAAAGGTTTTAT
>JAFUZB010000091.1 GCA_017476845.1 Clostridia bacterium | reverse complement strand
GAGCCTTTTGGAGAACAGCATATTCTGAAAGGTGTTATGGCTCCGGTCCTCCTCGACAATGCGCTTTTGCGGAATCCCGCGAGACTGGAGATACAGCGACATGGCATGGGCTTCCGTGATCTCCCCGTTCTTGCCCTGTCCGCCGCTTGGCATAAAGACCGCATGCTTTCCCGTCTGTATGAACTGATCCCGCTCAAAGGCCAGGGCGCGGTCCAATCTGCCCTGCAGAAGCGGGGTCGGTGTGCCGTCCCGCCGGAGCATGCATCCGAGGATCACAATGACATCCTTTCCGTAATCCGGGACATGCCGTGCCGCCCGGATCCCGCAGAAGGAGAGCGCAAGCAGGACACACTCAAAATAGACGAGCGTGTAATCCACCACCGTTTGAAGCACTCCCGCAAGCATCCCATCGCCCGCACGGGAAAGGAAGACATGCAGGATATACGCACAGCTCCACAGTGTCCCCAGGCCTACACCGAGCATGTTGCGCCACGAAAACCCTTCTTTGCGTATCAGCCAGAGATTGCTCACAAAAAGCCAGAGGGCAAGTAGGCCCATGAGCGGTGCGGTCAGATCTACAAAGCGGGAACCCAGCGCATGGAGGGTAGCAAAAAAGCCTGAGAGCGACCGGTCAAAGGTGGTCAAGAGCGCATAGAGAAGCATCACCGACTGAAAGCCGAGCATGAGCGTCACGGTATCTGCACCGGCCATGGCATAGCTGAAGGTCTTCTTGACGTGCGCCTCCACACTGGTATACAGACTCACGCCTGTAATCGCAAGAAGCATGAGCGTGACAGAAAAGATGATCTGCCGGTCCCCAGAAAAGCGTCCGCTTCCCGCCGAAAGGTGGAGGTTTTCACCGACATGCAGATGAATCTCTTCTGCCTGCGTATTCCCCGGATAGAAAGCGCGCACCGTCACATCGCCGGGGCGCGTGGCGTAAAAGTGCAGTGCCCTCTCTTCCTCCCCAGTCTCGGCAATCCCCTCTCTGGACATCTCAATGCGGCTGGGAACCCCGTCTCGCAAGGGAAGACGGTATTCCCGTCTGCCCGCGTAGACCGCCGCGCCGGTAACCAAGGTGAGGACGAGACCAAAAAGAACCAGCGCGAGGATGCGTTTTTTCACCCGAAGATGAAAACGATGTACCTTGATATCGATCCTGCTCCCCTCCTATCCCCTGTTGCCCCGGGACCATCCCGTCTCTTTTGTCCTGCGCATCTGAGAACTCCCCCTTTGGAAGTTCTCAGATGCTGCATAATATAATGAAAGAACACCCTGCACTTCCTTGTGGACGATGTTCTCCATCTCTGCTGGCTTTCCCTGTCAGATCGTGAACTTTTCGCCGATCGTTTTCTCCCTGAAGGCCGAGGGCGTAACTCCTTCCATCTGCTTGAATACCCGTGAAAAGAGCGCCGGCGTACTGAATCCGACAGCCGCTCCGATTTCCGCCACGCTCCGCTCAGGCTCGGAAAGATAGAGCTTTGCCTCCCGGCACCGCAGGTGCTGATGATACCACAGAAGCGTATGCCCCGTCTGCGCACGGAAGGTGCGCAAAAGATAACTCCCGTCCACATGGAGTGTGTCGGAGAGCACCTTCAGCGAAAACTTCTCATGATAATGCGCTTCAAGGTATTTCCGGGCCTGCTCGGTCAGATCGGCTTTTGCTCCCTTCCATTCCTTCTGATCGGGTCTGCAGAACCTGCAGGGCACAAAGCCCGCCTCCTGCGCCGCACGGGCAGTGGAAAAGACGAGTATTCTTTCCGGTTTGCGCGGCTTTTGATGGCAACTCGGACGACAGTACGTGGTCCCGTTCCGAAGGACAAAGACCAGTTTATCATCATAGTCTCTGTCGTACGTTGAGATAGCCTGCCATTCCTCCCCCGTCATACACCTGCCTCCTTTTTGCCAATTTCCGACCAGATTGTAGCATTGTATATTTTATAAGTCAATATCAGATAAAGTTAGCCTTATCTATCGTCAATATCAGACAAGACTTTTCCCTTCGAATATGCTAGACTAGGCAGGCGTTAGTTCCGTATGACTAATATTTGTTCATATGAACTAACATAACATCCGGTTATACGTAATTGCATAACGAAGGAGCTGACATACTGTGTCCCTGTCATGGGAAAAACGCTTAGCAAGCCTTATGCTGCTACTCGCGCTTCTTCTCTCACTCATGCTTCCCTGTTTCGCGCTCGCCGAGGACAGCGACGCGCAGCTGGACCCAACCCGTTGGGGCAACGCTGCCGACCGCATTGACCGCTACGCGGACACCGCTTTCGCCCTGTACATGGCTGGTGACTTTGCCAAGGCCTACAGCAACGTGAGCGATGCCTACTTTCAGGTCTATGAGATCACCGGCTTTGAGCGCCAGACCCTGAGCTACATCTCCGGTCCCCGCAAGAATGCGGTTGAGCTGCAGTTCTCCACCTGCAAGGCTGCGGTGAAAAAGAGCAACGAGGATGAGGAGACGCAAAAGGAAGTCCGTACCGCTCTGGTCAAGCTCAAGACCATGATCCGCGAGGATGCCAACAAGCTGGCCACCAAGGACGGCGAGCCTGTCACCGAGATGAGCTACTGGCTCGACGGTCAGAAAGTAGACTACGATCCGTGGGCCGACCTTGCTGGCGATCCCAACGCCACCGTGCACTACGCTTCATGGAGCGCCGCATACGACGCCATCGCCGAGCTTCTTGACACCGCTTACACCGGCTATAAGGGCAAGGATTTCGCGGCTGCCATCGACAACGTCAACACTTCCTTCTATACGGTCTACGAGGAGTCCGGCCTGAGCCACAAGCTCTACTCGGATCTCTCCCTGGAGGACCGCGAGGCGGTGGATGCACAGTATGCCACCGTCAAGGGCATCATCGGGGGAGAAAAGTTCCAGAGCAAGGCCATGCAGCGCGAGACCAAGAAGCTCAAGAACCTGATCTCCGCTAAGGCGACACGTCTGGACGAGAAGGCCGAAGCGGAAAAGGCCGAGCAGGCAGCGCTTGCGCAGGCAGAGGCCGCGCAGGACGCAGAAGCCCAGTCCGACCCGCGTCTTCTGACCTTCCTTGGTGCCTTCGGCATCATCGTACGTGAAGGTCTGGAGGCCATTCTGGTCATCGCCGCCATCATCGCCTACCTCACCAAATCCGGCAATGCAAAGAACCTGAAGAATGTCTATGTCGGCGCAGTGCTCGGCATTGTGGCGAGCTTCGTCGCCGCCGCGATCCTCGCCTGGGCAAAGGCCGCTTGGGCCGGTGCCGGACAGAGTCAGGAGGTCATTGAGGGCATCACCGCACTCATTGCGGTATGTGTGCTCTTCTATGTCAGCAACTGGATGATCTCCAAGGCCGAAGCCGCATCCTGGTCCCGCTACATCGACGACAAGGTCCAGTCCTCCGTCGAGCGCGGTTCCTCCTTCGCACTGGCCTTCACCGCCTTCCTCTCCGTCTTCCGTGAAGGTGCCGAGGTTGTGCTCTTCTATCAGCCGATGCTCTCCGAGGGCAATCCCGGCATGGTATGGGCCGGTTTTGGCGCCGGCTGTGTGGTGCTCGTATTTGTCTACCTTGCCATCACCAAGCTGTCCATCAAGCTGCCCATCAAGGTCTTCTTTACCGCCACCTCCATTCTCATGGCCATCATGTGCGTTTCCTTCCTGGGAAGCGGCATCAAAGAACTGGCTGAGGGCAATGTCTTTGATGTCACACTGCAGGTGCCCGGCATTCCCGAGAACGATGTACTGCAGGTCCTGGGCATCTACCCGTACCTTGAGACATTGGTACCGCAGCTGATCCTCGCGATCATACTGCTCATCACCTTCATGATCGCCCATTACCGCGGCAAGATGGATGCGCTTCGCAAGGAGCTGTCCGAAGCCAAAACCTAATTTCGACCCTCTGCGCGCCGGCTCCCCGCGAACCATTGCGTGCTTAGGCTATACATGGTTTCTCACTACATTCATTAGGAGGATATATTCATGAAGAAGTTTTTTGCTCTCCTGCTGGCTACCCTGATGGTCGTGTGCAGCCTGGCTGCTCTGGCTGAAGAAGCCGGTTTCGAAGAATTCCCCATCACCGTTGACGGTGCTGTCGAAGGCGCCGAGGAAGAAGTCGATCTCGAAGAAGCTCCCCTGCATGTGGCTGCTGTTTACTTCCAGCCCGTTCCCATGGAGCCCGCTGATCAGGCCGGTCTGTCCGTGGAAGATTCCAACATCCACCTCGAAGCTGACATTCACTGGAACGAGAATGGCTACGGCTTTGGCGTAGGCGACTGGGTCCCCTACCTGACCGTGGAATACTGCATCACCAACCAGGAAACCGGTGCTGTGGTTGTTGACTGGTCTGCCTTCATGGTCATGAGCGCTGACGACGGCCCCCACTATGGCGCCAACGTTGCTCTGCCCGAGTCCGGCACCTACACCCTGACCTTCCGTATTCACAGCCCGGCCGAGAACGGCTACCTGCTCCACGTTGACGAGGAAACCGGTGTGCCGGAGCATGCTTTCTGGTCTGCTCCCATCGATGTGAACTTCGTGAACTGGGAATACACCGTGCAGGAGT
>JAFUZB010000090.1 GCA_017476845.1 Clostridia bacterium | reverse complement strand
GAAGCTACATGCGCTCGTGGCGCCGACGGAACCGGTCATTGTCTCCGCCTTTGACAGCGAGGGCAAGGCAGATGCCTGCACGCTGGCCTTCTACATGGTGAGCAGCCATGTGCCGCCGTGCGTCACGGTTGCCATAAACGCGACGGCGAGAAGAAAAACCCTGAAGAGCATCCTGGAGAGCCGGGCCTTTGTCCTGGGCATCCCCGGGGAGGAGCTGCTTGCGGAAACGGACTATCTTGGGGTTGCATCGGGATATCAGGCAGACAAGCTGCAAAAAGCGGGACTTACGTGGCGCGAGGCGCGGACGGTCCATGCGCCGGTCATTAATGAGATCCGGCTGTCCCTTGAGTGCGAGGTGGTGCACACCGTGACGGTGGGCAGCCACATGCAGGTCACGGGCGAGGTCAAGAACATCGTGGCGGACACAGCCATCCTGGATGAGAAGGACAAGGTCGTTTTAGAGCGGCTGAAACCCCTCATCTACGATGAGGAGCAGCTTAGGTATCTGGGGCTGGGAGAAAAGCTCGGGGATGCCTTCAAAACTGGGCAGGCGTTCATGCACACGCACTGAGAAAAGAAAAAGGTACACGCTGTACCTGATGGGAGGACAAGGAACATGATCAAGATTTACGGTATGCCAAGCTGTCCCTACTGCGATTACATTCACGAGCAGATCCAGGGCCGGGAGGCGGAGTTTCAGTACATCAACATCGGTGAGAACATTCGCAACATGAGTGCCTTTACCCGTCTTCGGGACACCTCTCCCGTCTTTGACCACTGCAAAGAGATCGGGGACGTGGGGATTCCTGCCTTTGTCTTTGAGGACGGCAGGATTTCGATCGATCCCGCAGATGCGGGACTGGTGGAGTACGGCTCGGAAGCCGCCTGCTCCATAGAGGATCACAAAAGCGGCCGGAAGGGCTGCTGACACATGCCAGGAAAAGCGAGGTAGGGCACATGCAACTGCAGTTCACCCATGCATCCGACTTTGAAGTTATGCGTCCCGGCCAGGACATGGTCTTCCCCCTCATGAATGCCGCGGGCATGATGAGCGCTGTGACAAGCACGCTCGCCGGGGATGCCAAGACGGAGCAGAATGCCTTTCTGCTCGCGCCCGCAAGCGCGGAAACGCTGCAAGAGAGCCGCGCGACGAGAAACTTCCTATTTTCCCTCTCAGAAGGTCTTTTCAGTGTTTCCGGGCAGACGGCAAAGCAGAGAGCGGAGGGAAACGAGGAGACCCAGGTGCGGGGAGGTCTTCTTTGGTATGAGGTTGTGCGGACAAGCCCGCTGCTTGGCCTGGAGGCGAGGACCCTCGTCTTTGTACCCGAGGGCAGCGATACGGTCGAGCTCATGCGCGTGACACTGAAAAACCTCACCGGCACGGCGAGGAAGGTGACGCCGACGGCGGCAATCCCGCTCTACGGACGCAGCGCGGACAACATCCGGGACCACCGGCACGTGACCAGCCTTCTCTCCCGGGTGACCGTGCTGGAGGACGGCGTGGCTCTCCATCCGACCATGACCTTCGATGAGCGCGGGCACCAAAAGGGCGAGCGCACCTATACGGTGACGGGAAGGGACGATGCGGGTGCCGCGCCTCTTCGCTTTCTCGCGTCGGTGCGCGACTATGTCGGGGAAGGCAGCTATGACTGGCCGGATGCCCTGGTACACTCTTCGGACGGGTGGCTCAAGTGCGGGGACCACATGGACGGCTATGAGCCCGCAGCCGTACTGCAGTGGGAGGAGACGACCCTTGCGGGAAACGAGGAGAAGAGCTGGTATCTGGCCCTGGGCATCGACTGCGCGGGGAGAGCGTATCTTACGCCAGAAGGGTTTGCGGAGGCGCTGGACCGAACAAGGAAACACTGGGAACATGTCGGGGCCGCGCACTTTGTCACCGGGAACCCGATCTTTGACCGGACCATGGACTGGGTGGCGGTCCAGCCCGAGATGCGCAGGATCTGCGGCTGCAGTTTCCTTCCGCACCATGACTACGGCCGCGGCGGCCGAGGATGGCGGGACCTCTGGCAGGATTCCCTTGCCCTCATCCTCCGCGATCCCAAGAGGGTACATCACGATCTGGTGCAGTACTTTGCAGGCGTTCGGAGAGACGGCACCAATGCGACGATCATCGGCACCCGGCCCGGCGAATTCATCGCCGACCGCAACCGGATCGTGCGCGTGTGGATGGACCACGGCTTCTGGCCGCTTGTTACGGTGCGCCAGTACCTGTCCTCGGGCGGGGATCCCGGGATCCTCATGGAGAAGGTCGGCTGGTTCATTGATGACCGGAAGATGCGCGGGGAACTGCTTGCGCATAAGGCGCCTGCATCCAATGCCCTGGGCGGTGCGGAGCATCCGGTGAAGAGCACGGTGCTCGAGCATCTGCTCACCGAGAATGTCACGGCCTTCTTTGATGCCGGGGAGCACGGGATGATCCGTCTTCGCGGGGCCGACTGGAACGACGCGCTGGATATGGCGGGCAGTCGCGGCGAGAGCATTGCCTTCACGGCGGCCTATGCGGGCAATCTGAAAGCGCTCTCGGAAATATGCGCGCAGCTTCCCGGGGACACGATCACCCTGGGCAGGCCGCTGGCCGCCCTCCTTGGGACGGAGACGCTTTCCAGTCCAGAGGCGCGCAACGCGGCCAGGCGCGCCTACGAGGAAAAGTGTGAAACGGACCTTCTTGAGGTGGAGGTGGCGAAGGGGACGGTGGCCGCAGCGCTTAGCCGCATGGCGACCTGTCTTCGCGATCTCATCCGGGAGACGGCCTTTGTCACGGACGGCAGGGGCCACCGCTGGATGAACAGCTATATCGACAATGACGGTGCGGTCGTGGAGGGCGCGCGGCATGACCGTGTCCGCATGATGCTCACCGGCCAGGTTTTTGCCCTCATGTCGGGTGTGGCCTCCCAGGAGGATACGCGGGACATCATGGCAGCCGCCGACACCTACCTTTTCGATCCCAAGCGCGGCGGCTACTGTCTGAACACCGATTTCGGGGAGGACATTCCGCCGCTCGGCCGGCAGTTCGGGTTCGCCTACGGGCACAAGGAAAACGGTGCCGTGTTCAGCCACATGGCGGTCATGTATGCCTATGCCCTCTTTACGCGCAGGGAGAAGGCTGCGGGATGGAAGGTGCTGCGCACCCTTCTTTCGCAGGCCGCCGACACCCAGCGCAGCCGCATCTATCCCGGCATTCCGGAATACTTTGATCCCCGGGGCATCGGGATGTATCCCTACCTGACAGGGGCCGCGAGCTGGCTCATGCTCACCTATATCACGCAAGTCTTTGGGCTCAAGGGCACATCTGAGGGACTGCTTTTGGACCCGCAGCTGGATGAAAGCGCGTTTGACGAGCAGGGAAAGGCTGAAATCACGGCCTACTTTGCCGGGCGCAGGGTCCATGTGACCTACCTGAAGGGAGACGGCTGCGAACGGGTGGAAGAGGTCAGACTCGCAGGCCGGGTCTTGGCCCATCCGCTTCCTGCAGCGGAGATCGCGGCCGCAGCGGCGGACATCCTGGAGATCACAGCACGCCTGGGGCGCGAGAAAGAAGGAGACGCACAATGAGCGATCTGTTTACCATGACCAATTATGCAAGCCGGCCCACCTTCTCCAGCTTTCTTCCGGGCATTGCAGGTCCCGAAGGGATACCGGTATGGTGCTATTACAACAACCGCGGACAGTGTGTCTGTTCCTTCGGCATCCGTGACAAGGACCATGCGATCATGGAGTTTTCCCCTGCGCACGTGGCCTACAGGGATGTGGCAAGGACCGGGTTTCGCACCTTTCTCAAGACGGGGGACCATGTCGTGGAGGCCTTCAGTGACCCAAGCGGCACCATGGAGATTGCCCCTAACCGCCTGACGATTCGCTGGAGCGGAGAGGATTTCCGGGTTCAGGTCACGTACACCGTCCTTCCCTCCCTTCGCGAGGGGGCATTGCCGAGGGAAGTGGAAATCACCAATCTCGGGGCAAAAAGGGAGGTGACCGTCCTGGACGGCATGCCTCAGCTGGTCCCCTACGGGGTTGGGCAGGACAGCCTGAAGAACATGACCCAGCTGAGCAAGGCCTGGATGCAGGTGGAGGATATCGGGACAGGGCTAGCCTACTACCGGGTGCGCGCGAGCATGGCGGACACGGCCGTGGTGACCGCGATTGCGGGCGGCAACTTTGCCTTGGGCCTGACGGAGACGGGGGAGCACCTTAAGGTGATTGCGGACCCGGAAGTCGTCTTTGGCTATGACACCTCCCTGGAAAAGCCCCTCGGCTTTACGGCAGCGGACTTTAGCGCGCGGGCAGAAAAGCAGATCACGCAGAATCTCTTTCCCTGTGCCTTCTTTTCGCAGACCCGCGTGATGGACACCGGCGAGCGACTGATCCTTCGCGAGATTTACGGGCAGGCGGAGAACAAGGATGTCTATCACGCCTTTGCTGCGGAGCGGATGGACGAAAGCTGGTTTGCCCGAAAGGTGACGGAGGCGGAAAAACTCACGGAGCAGCTGACCCAGGCCGCCGATACAAAGACGGCCGATCCCGCCTTTGATGCCTATTGCCGACAGACCTATCTGGACAATGTGCTGCGCGGCGGGGAGCCCATCCGCTTTGCCTGGGGGGAGCATGCGAATGTGTTCTGGCTCTACTCCAGAAAGCACGGGGACCCTGAGCGCGAATACAACTATTTTGTCATGTCGCCCGAGTATTACTCGCAGGGCAACGGCAATTTCCGCGATGTATGTCAGAACCGGCGCGAGGATGTCCGCTTTCATCCCTTTGTCGGGGACACGAACATCCGTTTGTTCTTCTCCCTCCTGCAGTCGGACGGCTACAATCCGCTGGTGATTGACCGGATGACATTTACCCTGGAGGAGGCTGCGCGGCGCAATGTGCTCTCCCTGGTGGAGGAAGGGGAGCGCGAGGCGGCGGAAAAGCTGCTTGCCTCTCCCTTCACGCCGGGCGCCCTTGCCATGGCCGCAGAGCGTTGGCATTTTGCCAAAGAAACCACACCGGAGGACTTTACCTGCAGGGTATTGGCCGAAAGCCATGCGGAGCCGAATGCCGTCTTCCAGGAAGGGTACTGGAGTGACCATTGGACCTATTCCCTGGATCTCATAGAGAACTATCTCTCCATCTATCCCGACCGGGAAGAGGCACTGCTGATGGGTGCGCGGGACCTTCCCTGGTTTGAAAGCCAATGCGTGGTGCTGCCGCTGGAGAAGCGGGTCATTGATACGCCCACGGGAAAGCGGCAGGGAAGGTTCCTGGACATGGAGCGCAAGGCGGAAAGTCCCCGCAAGTGGATGCAGGAGAAGGCGCGCGGGACGCGGGCTGAGAGTACGCTCCTGGAAAAGTTGGTGTTCCTGTGTGCCGTCAAGTATGCCACGCTGGACCGGACAGGGACGGCGGTGGAGATGGAGGGCGGAAAGCCCGGCTGGTACGATGCACTCAACGGGCTTCCGGGGCTGTTTGGGGCATCTGTGGCCGAGGGATGCGAACTGCGAAGGCTTCTTGGGTTTACCGCAAAGGCGCTTCGGAAGGCGGAAGGCGCAGGGAAGGACATCCAGATGTACCGGGAGATGGGGCAGCTCATGGAACGTCTGTCCTCGCTTCCCTCTAGCCCCGAAGAGCGGTGGGCCAAGGCACAGGATATCCTGGAAGAATACCGCGAGGCGACCGCGGAGGGGGTGGACGGAGAGCGAATTGTCTATACCGCGGGATCCGTAGCCGCGATCCTGGAGGGTTTTGCGGCGAACATGGATACAGCGCTTAAGGCGACCGTGCAATCGCGCGGGATCTGTCCCACCTACATCATGTATCCCGAAGGGGTGCCCGAGGTTCTGCCGGACTTTCTGGAGGGGCCGGTCAGGTGGATGAAGCTGGAGGCCGACCCGGAGGAGAAGCGGGAGATGCACCGGCGGATCCTTTCCTCCGATCTCTATGACCGGAAACTTCAGATGTTCAAGGTGAATGCGAGCCTGGAAAAGCTGACCTATGAGGCCGGGCGCACACGCGCCTTCACTCCGGGCTGGCTGGAAAACGAGAGCATCTGGCAGCACATGGAGTACAAGTATCTCCTGGAACTGCTCAGGTCCGGACTCTTTAGGGAGTTCATCGATAGCGCGGACACGGCGCTGGTGCCCTACATGGATCCCAAGGTTTACGGGCGCTCCATCTATGAGAACGTCTCCTTCATTGCGAGCTCCGCAAATCCCAATCCTGCCTTCCATGGGAGAGGGTTTGTGGCGCGCCTCACAGGCTCGACGATCGAATTCCTCTCGATGTGGCAGCTCATGTTCTTTGGAAAGACGCCCTTTACCCTGGATGCGGACACGGGGGCACTGACGCTTCAGTTTGCGCCGATGCTTCCCGCGCGCCTGATCCCGGAGAACGGACAAGTATCAGCGATGTTCCTCTCTTCGACGCGTGTGACCTATGTGATTCCGGGCGCAGGCGATCTGATCCCCGGGGCATACCAGACGGAGAAGGTCGAGATGGACGGAAAAACCTACGGGAGCGTGCTTTCCGGTGCGGATGCGCTGCTTGTCCGCGAGGGAAAGGCCAAGCGTATCACGGTATATCTCAAGCGGACATAAGAAAAGCGCTCAGCTATGCTGAGCGCTTCGTTTTACATTTCGCGTCTTCCGGACATGGCCTTGGAGAGTGTGACCTCATCGGCATACTCGATATCCAAGCCCACCGGCAGGCCGTGGGCTATTCTTGTGACCTTGACCCCGAGGGGCTTGAGCTGACGGGCGATATAGTTGGCCGTCGCCTCCCCCTCAATATCCGGGCTGGTGGCGAGGATGACCTCGTCTGCGGGCTCTACAGCCAGGCGGTCGATGAGCTCCTTGATATGGATATCATTGGGGCCTACGCCTTCCATAGGGGAGTGGGTGCCGTGGAGGACATGGTAGAGGCCATGGTAATCGTGCATGCGCTCCATGGCACTGACATCGCGGGGGTCACGCACCACGCAGACCTGCCCGTTATGCCGCTCGGTGCGCGCGCAGATCTCGCACTGCTCGCCCACGCTGTAGTTGCCGCAAAGGCTGCAGTAGCGGATGGTCTTTCGTCCCTGCCACAGGGCAGTGGCGAGGTTACGCACATCCTCCAGGGGCATGCTTGCGATATGGTAGGCCAGGCGCTGGGCTGTCTTCTGCCCGATGCCAGGAAGGTGGGACAGCTCGGCCACCATTCTGGAGATCGGCTCGATCTGATCCATGCTCAGAAGAGTCCGCCGAGGTTACCCAGGCCCGGGATCGCGGACATGGTGGCCTCGCGGTCCTCTGCGCTCTTGCGCACAGCCTCATTGACGGCGGCGATGATCAGGTCCTGCAGCATCTCGACATCATCGGGATCGACGACCTGGGGATTGATGGTGATGGACTGCACTTCATGGGTGCCGTTAATGGTGACCGACACCATGCCGCCACCGCTGGATGCCTCATAGACGGCGCTGTCGAGCTGCTCGGTCATGTCGGTCATCTGCTGCTGGAGCTTTTGCGCCTGCTTCATCATCTGCTGCAGGTTGGGCTGTCCGCCGCCGGGGAAACCGCCGAAAGAGTTATGTCTTGCCATGGTTCATTCCTCCTGTTGGGATGCGTTCAGATAGGGCAGATCGCCCACGATTTCGAGATGGCCGGACACCGAGTTGAAGTGCAGGTTGGGCCCGGACTCCTGGATGGAGATGTTGCGGGTGAGAATGCGCCCCGTCACCGACATGAGCGTGGCGTTGACCTCGCTGAGCGGGACGGAGATATGGGTGTCGCCGGTCGCAGCGTTCCCTGTGAGCTCGGTAAAGCCGGTGGACAGGTTCAGCTCGGTGGAGCCGGAGACGGTGGAGATGTGCATGCGGTCGCAGCTGACCTCGGTGGCAAGGATATTGCCGGAGATCGTGGACAGCTTGATCTCTTCAATGTTGGCCTGCTCCAGGAGCAGAATGCCCGAGATGGAATGCAGGTCGGTGGTGATGCACAGGATCCTTTCGGCACGGATATGTCCGGAGACTGTGCTGATGATGAGATCAGTGCCGGAAAAGTCGGTGACGGAGACGGCGCCGGACTGGCTGTGCAGTTCCATCCCGCCCTTCCAGGAGCGGGGAAGACGCAGCACAATCTGCATCCACGCAGGGGAGATGAGGTTGGGTACACGGTCCCGGATCGGCATGGACAGGCTCAGCTTGCCCTCGCTCCATTCCAGGTGCAAAAGACCCACCGACTCATCATCGCCCGAGACCATCAGGCGGATCTCATCGGCCTCACAGGTCTGTACGGAGATGCTGGCGCGGACCATATCCATTTGAATGGTATGGGTTTCCGTGGCGGAAAAGGTTTCGTTTCGGTTCATGGGAATCCCTCCCGGCGCTATCTTAGCATGTTTGCATACGCCGTGCAAGGCACATTAGCTTCCGCTCTCCATGGTCAGGGGCAGAAGGTCCGCACCCGTCACGACATCGTCAAAGAGCGCGTCAAACTGCATGTAGCCCTTGCCCGAAAGGCTCTGAACGGCGAGCTCGGAGACGGGGACAACACTGGAGGGACTCTTCGCCTGATGGACGGCCAGCTGCCAGAGGCCTGCGGGAATGAGGGTGGCAAAGGCGATAGCGCGTCCGTTGGCACCGCTCTTCTGGAGGGCGAAGCACTTTACGCCCTTTCCGTTTCGTCCCTGCTTTTCAAAGCCCATGGACGGGACCAACTTGCACCAGCCGCGCTCGGAGCAGATGACGATGGAGTCGGTCTGGGAAATCTGGGCTGCGAAGACAACGGCATCTTCAAGGGCGACCTGCATGGCGTGGACGCCCTTGGAGGTGCGGGACTGCACGGCCAGGGTATCCAGCTGAATGCGGATGGACATGGCCTGGCGCGTGATGAGCAGGACATCATCCATGGTGGCGGCGAGGAAGACGGTGAGCAGTTCATCGCCCTTCTCCAGGGCTTGGGCCACCAGCTTCTTGGAGCGGACATCGAAGTCGCCCGCAGGCGTGCGCTTTGCCATGCCCTGGCGCGTGACGAAGACGAGGTCCGGGAGGGAGGCGAGGGCGCTGGGCGGCTCACACATGAGGAATACCGGCTGCTCCTTCTCCGCCAGCCCCGGGAGAATGCCCGCGAGCTGCTGTCCGCGCTCCTTGGGCTTGCATTCGTTGATGGCGCTGACCTTCACCGGGAAGCAGTTGCCGAGGTTGGTGAAGATATAGAGGGTCTCATCCGTCTTGGCCTGGAAGAGCCAGGCAGCGGACTCCCGATAGTCCTCCTGGGGCTGGTGGAGTGGCTGCTTGCGGAAGAGGTTAGGCTGCATGCGCTTGAGCTGCCCGGAGCGGGTGAAGGCGAGGATGCAGTCCTCGGCGGGCGCCTTTTCCTCGGTGACCTCCACCTTGACATCCCTGGCCGCCTCAATGCTGGTGCGTCTGGGATCGGCGTACTCCTTGGCAACGGTTTCCAGCTCATCGCGGATGACGCGCATGAGCTTCTTTTCGCTTGCCAGGATACCGCGCAGCTTGGCAATGAGTTTTTGCAGGTCCTCAAACTCCTTGCGAAGGGCCAGGATCTCCAGGTTTGTCAGGCGCTGCAGGCGCATGTCGAGGATAGCCTGGGCCTGGATTTCATCCAGGGCAAAGGAGGCCATGAGGGCTTCGCGCGCTTCCTTGGGATTCTTGGAGGCGCGGATGAGGCGGATGACCTCGTCGAGGTTATCGACGGCGATCATGAGGCCTTCGAGGATATGCGCGCGGGCCTCGGCCTGATTGAGGTCATAGCGGGTGCGCTTCTCCACGACGTCCTTCTGGTGCTTGAGGAAGTAGCCGATCATGGCCCGCAGGCCCATCTGTACGGGCTTGCCCTCGGCGATGGCAACCATGTTGACGCCGAAGGTGACCTGCAGGTCCGAATACTTGTAGAGGTAGGCGAGCATCTTTTCGGGGTCGATATCGCGCTTGAGCTCAATGACGGCGCGCATGCCGGCGCGGTCGGACTCATCTCGGATATCGTAGATCCCGCCGAACTGCGCCTTCTTTTCCTCCGTCAGCTGGTGGATCTTCAGGAGCATCTGGGCCTTATTGACCTGGTAGGGGATCTCGGAGATGACAATCAGCTTGCGGCCGTTGCTCCCATCCTCAATGGAGACGCGAGCACGGACCGAAAGCTTGCTTCGTCCGGTCTCATAGCCCAGGCGGATTTCCTCGTTGTCCACGAGCACGCCGCCGGTGGGAAAGTCCGGGCCGGGGATGATTTTCATCAGGTCATCCAGGCTGATGTCCGGATTGTCGATCATGGCGATACAGCCCTGGATCGCCTCCCCCAGGTTATGCGGAGGGATGTTGGTCGCAAGGCCCACCGCGATGCCGCTGGCGCCGTTGACGAGGAGGTTGGGGAAGCGGGCGGGGAGGACATCCGGCTCCTTGAGGGAGTCATCGAAGTTCAAAGAGAAGGAAACGGTATCCTTCTCGATGTCCCTTAGCATGAGGAGGGCCAAGCTTGTCATGCGCGCTTCGGTATAACGCATGGCGGCTGCGCTGTCGCCGTCGATGGAGCCGAAATTGCCGTGGCCGTCGACCATGGGCCCGCGCATGGTGAAGTCCTGCGCCATGCGCACCAGGGCGTCATAAACGGAGGAGTCGCCGTGGGGATGATACTTGCCCAGGCAGTCGCCGACGATACGCGCGCACTTGCGGTGCGGCTTATCCGGCGTGGTACCCAGCTCCATCATGGTGTACAGGATACGCCGCTGCACGGGCTTGAGACCGTCCTCGACCCGGGGCAGGGCACGCTCGAGAATGACGTGCTCGGCATAAGGCATCATGGAGTTGTGCATGACCTCCTCCATGGTCATGGGGAGGATGCGGTCCGGATCATCCTTGACAATCGGCTTGTCTTCCTGTTTTTTCTTTGGCATGTCAGGCACCTCCCGTCTGCTGGTTGGGTGGGAGCTCAAAGTCGTCGTGACGGTTGAAGTCGGCGTGCTCCTGGATATAGTTGCGGCGCGGCTCGACCTTGTCGCCCATGAGGATGGTGACCAGGCGGTCGGCCTGGGCGGCATCGTCGATGGTCACGCGGGTGAGCTTGCGCTGCGAGGGATCCATCGTGGTCTCCCAGAGCTGCTCGGGGTTCATTTCGCCAAGTCCCTTGTAGCGCTGGAGGAGATAGCCCTTGCCCGCCTTCTTTGTGAGCTTCTCCAGCTCTTTGTCATCGTAGGCGTACCAGACATGGGCACCCTTCTGCACACGGTAGAGGGGCGGCATGCCGATGTAGACGTGCCCTGCGGTGATGAGCTCCTTCATGTACCTGAAGAAGAAGGTCAGGAGGATGGCGCGGATATGCGCACCGTCCTGGTCGGCATCGGAGAGGATGATGACCTTGTGGTACTTGAGGAGGGAGAGATTAAAGCTCTCATCGATGGAGGTGCCAAGGGCTGTAATCAGGGAGCGGAATTCCTCGTTGCTCAGCACCTGATCCAGGCGCTTTTTCTCCGCGTTCAGGGGCTTTCCGCGCAGCGGCAGTATGGCCTGGAAGCGGCTGTCGCGGCCCTGCTTGGCGCTGCCGCCTGCGGAGTCGCCCTCGACGATGAAAAGCTCATTGTCCACGGCGTTTTTCCCGCGCGCGGAGGCGAGCTTGCCCACCAGCGGGGTGGCATCCAGGGAGCTGGTCTTTCGCGCGTTGTCACGCGTTTTGCGGGCAGCCTCGCGCACCGCTGCGGCCTTCACGGCCTTGGCGACGATCCGCCCGGCCAGGTCGGCGTTTTTGAGGTTATCCAGCCAGTCGATGAGCTTTTCACTGACGAGTGTTTCCACGATGGGGCGAACCTCGCTGTTGCCGAGCCTGCCCTTGGTCTGTCCCTCAAACTGGGGGTTCTTGACCATGACGGTGAGCACGCAGGTAAGGCCCTCCCGGTAGTCCTCGCCGCCAAGGTTGGCATCCTTCTCCTTGAGGACACCGATGCGGCGGGCGTAATCGTTGAAGACCTTGGTGAAAGCGCTCTTAAAGCCGGTCTCATGGCTTCCGCCCTCGGGGGTGGGGATATTATTGACGTAGGAGAAGAGGGACTCGGTGTAGCCGTCATTGTACTGCACGGCGGCGCGGACGATGACATCGTCACGCTTGCCCTCAAGATAGATGACATCATCGGCCAGGACGGTCTTATCCGCATTCAGGTAGCGGACATAGTCCATGATACCGCCTTCATAGTGGAAGACGCGCTCCTTCTTCTGGGGATCGGAGGTGCGTTCATCGCGCAGTGTGATCTTAAGACCTCTGTTCAGGTAGGCGATCTCCTGCAGGCGGCGCGCCACCGTTTCACTGTTGAAGACGACATCCTCAAACACGGCGGGGTCGGGCTGGAAGCGGACGAGGGTCCCGCGTTTGCGAGTATTGCCGATGACCTCCAGGGGCCCTGCGGGCTCACCGGCATGGATCTTTTGATCTGCCCCGGTATAGGAGGTAAAACGCATCCGGTAGTGGGTCCAGTTGAGGAAGACATCGACGGTCAGCCAGGTGCTCAGGGCATTGACGACCGAGGCGCCCACGCCGTGCAGACCGCCGGAGTAGGCGTAGTTTTCGTTGTTGAACTTGCCGCCGGCATGCAGTTTGGTATAGATGACCTCCACGCCGGGAATACCCAGGGTGGGGTGGATATCGACAGGCACGCCGCGGCCGTTGTCGTAGACGGAGGCGGAACCGTCCTGATGGAGCGTCACATCGACCTGGGAGGCATAGCCATTGCTCGCCTCGTCCACGGCATTGTCGACAATCTCCCAGAGCAGGTGGTGCAGTCCGCGGGTCGACGTGGTTCCGATATACATACCCGGGCGTATGCGCACCGCCTCCAGGCCCTCCAGGACCTGGATATGACCGGCATCATAAGTGGATTGCATAAGTCAGCTCCGTTTCGTGCCCCTCAAGCGAGACCGAGATCGCGCAGGCGGGGAAGCAGTTCATGTACAAGCTCGGGGACGGTATGGTCCCCGGTGGAAAGGATGAGATCGGCATAGGCGTGGTAGAGGGACTCTCGCTCCAAGTACAAGTCCTCCAGGGTCTGCCCGGGGCGCATGATCACCCCGCGCGCGACCGGATCCCCCATGCGCTTTTCAAGCACAGTAAGCGGTGCGTCAAGGCAGAGGGTGAAGGCGCCGTCTGTCACATGGGCCATGGCGTTCTTACTGTAGACAGCGCTTCCGCCGGGAGAGAAGACGCAGCTCTTGAGATCCAAGGAGAGGAGAGTCTCCTCCTCCAGCTTCAAAAACCCGTCGATCCCAAGTCTACTGATGATCGTTTCCAGCCGCTCTCCCGTGCGGCGCTCAATCTCCTGATCGCCGTCCAGAAAGGGGAGGGAGGTGAGTCTGCTCAGTGCGAGGGCCAGCGTTGTCTTCCCGCTGGCGGGCATGCCGATGAGTACCAGATGATTCTTGAACATATTCGTGTGCATTCAAAGAAGGGGAGGGGCCTTCAAAGCCCCTCCTCTTGGTCAGCTCAGTAGCTGCTTTCATGAATATCGATTCCGGTATAGCGCTTCAGGCCGGTACCGGCAGGAATGAGCTTGCCGATGATAACGTTCTCCTTGAGGCCCATGAGCGGGTCCACCTTGCCGCGGATGGCAGCTTCGGTGAGCACGCGGGTGGTCTCCTGGAAGGAGGCGGCGGCCAGGAAGCTCTCGGTGGCAAGCGAGGCCTTGGTGATACCCAGCAGCACGCGCTTGGCGCTTGCGGGGCGCTTGCCGTCCGCAACAGCGGCACGGTTGGCAGCTTCGAACTGGAAGATGTCGACCATGGAACCGGGCAGCAGGGTCGTCTCGCCGGCATCCTCGATGCGGACCTTGCGCAGCATCTGGTGAATGATCACCTCGATATGCTTGTCGCCCACGGCCACGCCCTGAGAGCGGTAGACGGAGAGAACTTCCTTGAGCAGGTAATCCTGCACGGCCTTGACACCGAGAATGCGCATGAGGTCATGCGGGTTGATGGCGCCTTCCACCAGCATATCGCCGGCCTCCACATGATCGCCGGGCTTGACGTTGAGACGGCTGCCGTAGGTGATCTGGTAGGAGCGGGTATCCTGGGCATTGGCATCGCTGGTGACCTGGATGAGCTTCTTGTTCTTAGTCTCGGCCAGGGAGACGGTGCCGCTGATCTCGGTGAGGACAGCCTCATGCTTGGGCTTGCGTGCTTCGAAGAGTTCTTCGACACGCGGGAGACCCTGGGTGATATCCTCCTGACCTGCGACGCCGCCGGAGTGGAAGTTACGCATGGTCAGCTGGGTACCGGGTTCGCCGATAGCTTGGGCAGCGATGATACCGACGGCCTCGCCGATATCTACCTTGCCGCCGTGGGCCATGTTCATGCCGTAGCACCTGGCGCACACACCGATCTCGCAGCGGCAGGTGAGCACGGAGCGCACCAGCGCCTGCTTGACGCCGCGGCTGGCCACGAGCTTGGCGAGGGAAGGATCAATGGCTTCATTGAGATGGACAAGGACCTCACCGGTCTCGGGATCGAGGATATCCTCGGCGGCTGTGCGGCCGCGCAGGCGCTCCTCGAGGCTTTCCACGGGCTGGATACCGGCCATGAGCTCGGACACCACGATGCCGCGGACCTTCTCGCCGCGGTTCTCGAAGCAGTCCTCCTCGCGGACGATGACCTCCTGGGAGACATCGACGAGACGGCGGGTGAGGTAACCGGAGTCAGCGGTACGAAGAGCGGTATCGGACAGAGCCTTGCGGCTGCCGTGGGAGGAGAGGAAGAACTCCAGAACGTTCAGGCCTTCGCGGAAGTTCGCGCGAATAGGCAGCTCCACGGTTTTACCGGAGGGCGAGGCCATGAGGCCGCGCATGCCGGCGAGCTGGGAGACCTGTGCCGCGCTACCACGGGCGCCGGAGTCGGTCATCATACGAATCGGGTTGAACTGTTCAAGGTTGGGCAGGATCTGGTCACGCAGGATATGCGTGCATTCGGTCCACAGCTCGATGACCTTGTTGTAGCGCTCGTCCTCGGACACCAGACCGTTGCGGTACAGATCGTTGACGGCCTCGACCTTCTGGTCGTAATCGGCCAGCATCTGCGCCTTGACCGGGGGCACTTTAATGTCGCCCACGGAGACGGTGACGGAGGAGCGGGTGGAGTACTTGTAACCGAGGACCTTGATGCGGTCAAGCACGATCGCGCACTTGTGCTCGCCCTGAGAGTTAAAGCACATATCAACGATATTGGCCAGCTGCTTTTTGCCGACCTGAGTATCGATCTCCAGGGCGAACATGTCATCCAGGCAGTTGCGGGGCTTAAAGCCCATATTCTGCGGGAGGGCATTATTGAAGATCAGCTTGCCCAGCGTGCAGTCGATGATCTTGGAGCCCTTCTCCACGATGGGACGGCCAAACTCGTCCTTGATGGGATTGCCATCCTCATCCTTGGGCGTGAAAGTGCGCTCAATGCGGACGCGGATGGGCGTCTGCAAGGAGATCTCATGATTGAAGTAGGCCATCTCGGCCTCATCCTGATCGCGGAAGATGCGGCCCTTGCGCTCGTCGTTCTCGTCGGTCATGGTCAGGTAGTAGCAGCCAATCACCATGTCCTGAGAAGGCTGAATGACGGGCTTGCCGTCCTGAGGCTT
>JAFUZB010000007.1 GCA_017476845.1 Clostridia bacterium | reverse complement strand
CACTCCTCACCGGCGAGCCAGGCAAGGACGCGGGCTTCAATGGCGGAAAAGTCGGCCACCAGGAATCGGCAGCCATCTCTGGGAATAAGTGCAGTGCGGATCAGCTCGGATAGAGTATTCGGGACAGAACCATAGAGCAGTTCGACCCATTCAGCATCAGCGGTTTTAACGACTTTCCGCGCCAGATCCAGGTCAGGGAGATGGTTTTGAGGGACGTTTTGCAGCTGTACCAGCCTGCCAGACCAGCGACCGGTACGTGAAGCCCCATAAAACTGTGTGACCCCATGGACGCGACCATCCTTGCAGACGGTCCGTGCCATTGCTTCATACTTTTTGATCGAGGTCTTACTGAGCTCCAACCGGAGGTTCAGCAGTTCACCTACAACGCCGTCCGCATCCTTGGCTTTCTCCTGGACGATCTTTTTCGCCAGGGTTTCCATCGGCATATCTTGGTCAGCCAGCCATGCTTTAAGCTGAACGACGCTGGAGGGATTCTCCAGACCGGTAATTTCCTGGGCTCGCTGATAGGCTTTCTGGGTGAAGTCCGTATCAACAGTCAGGGCAGCACGGACCAACTCTTTGTCAATGCGCACCCCTCTGCGGTTGATGATCTGATCCAGCGCGAACAGCTGCCATTCGGAATCCGGCATTGGGTTCTTTTCCAGTTCACGAACAACGGCGCGCTCCGTCTCCACGTCCTGCTTGTTGTACTTTTTGTACGTCTCCCACTTGTCAGGCGCGTCACCGGGCAGGTTACGTGTGCGACCGCCGTTGGTCTTGGTGGGCTTACAGGGAACAGAGAAATAGCGGATCAGATCCTTGCCTTCCTCCATCTTCCGCTCTGTCAGGTTCAGCGCGACGGCGACGTCGGCGAGCTTTAGGGGGAGCGTCTGGTAAGAAGCCATGATCATACTGCAGCGCCATTGATAAGGGTCCAGCCAATGGCCGAGGTAGCGGGACAGGCAGACAAGTTCGAAAGTCGCGTTGTGGGCGTATTTGAGGACGCAGGGATCGTCCAGGGCAGTCAGGAAGTCGGCTGGCAGCGATTCACCGGAAGCCAGGTCAATGGTGACCAGAGGGTTATCATCGAAGCCGTAGGTCAGCAGGAGGATCTGGAAATCAGGGGCCTGGACGTAGCGGTAGACGCCGCCCTTTGGAAGGTTCTCGGAGGAGAAGGTCTCAATATCGATATGTAAATGGCGGATTGGCTGGGTTGTGCGAGGTACGGTAACCGTAATTGGATAAATGGAATCAGTGGGATTTCGTATAGATGCCATGGATACCTCCATGAGAGGGAAGACGCCGCCCGCAGTCAGTACCACGGGCGGCTGAGTAATTGTGCGTCAGCTGAGGAAGTCCTCCTCGTCCTCGGCATCGAGGGCATCGAACTCGTCCTCAGCGCGGAGACGGCCATTGAGCGGGTCGCCGTCAGACCAAAATTGAGCGTTTTGCAAGCCGCAAGCCACGCCTCTGTTGCCGTTCGAGTTGAAGGGATACAGGTTGATGCTGGCGCGGATGTAGCAGCCGGAGTAGACTACAGTAGGGTCAGTAATGGGAAGGCGCCGGCGATCGACCACACCGGGACGGTCGTCCGTGGTCGCGTTGATGAAGTAGCAATTCCGGTACACGGGATCATCCGGACGCTCCACGTCGCCATCCCGCAGGGGTGTCTTCAGGTTGGGAGGAATCTTGCCGCCCCACTTGGGCCGACCGTTCTCGGTCGCCTCTTTGATGGCAGCGTTGATTTTGTCAACCGTCTCCTTATCCTCCTTGGGGATGATCAGGGAGACGGAATACTTGGCCTTGCCGCCGTTCTGGCTGTGAGGCTCAAACAGATGAACATAGGAAGCGCGGCACTTGCCGGTAATTACTTTAGTAGCCATTGGGTGTCCTTTCTGCTTTTCAGCGTCGTAAATGGACCCAATGCTATAGGGAAACGGTGCTGCTGACCTGAATCCCCATAGCATTGGATGGAATGCTAAGGGTCATGTATCAGGTCAGGGGGTGATCGGATGGGCAGATTGGGCGGCGCTCCGGAGCGATATGCGAAGATCGTGAGCTTTTTCATGGTGCTCACCTCATACGCTATCGCCGAAGTCAACGGCTGCGCTGGAAATGGGCTCGCGCTTGTCAGAGAGCGGCGCCAGCTCAGGCTTGCCTTCCGGTTTGAACACATACGGACTCACGATATCCTTGAAGGCTTTCCTGCCGATGGCCTTCTCCAGATCGGAGATGCCCAGCAGGGTCGTTTTATAGATGTTCGTGATGCCCGCCTCGGTGCAGGCGCGGATGACGTCGGCGTCGGAAGTGTATTTGCGCTTTGTCTGTGAGGCCACCAGCTTGTAGCCGGGCCAGTTCTTGCCCTTCATGGCCTGAGCTGTAGCATAGGACACGAGGTCCTCCACCCACTTGGCCAGGTTCTGGGCAACCGGCAGGATATCAGCGATCTCCTCATCAGTGAGAAGGTCAGCCTCCTTGAAGTCCTGCTTGGCCAGAGACATGTAGTAGTCCGATCGGGCACGGCAGGTGAAGCGCGCCTTGCAGAAGCGGCAATGCTCACCGGCCTTAAACTCACCCTTGCCAGCAATGGCGAGGGCGGCCTTCGGGGCCACTTCGGTCTCCGCCCAACGGAGCAGGTCTTCAGGGGTGATCTCATAGGACGAGGTGTTATGCAGCCGAGGCTGGACGATGCTCATCCGGATCATACGGATGTCGTATAGGGGATCGAACTCCAGAAGACCGGCCAGGGCGTACAGCATGAGCTGCGGATTGCGCTCCGCTTCCACACGCACACCGCGTCCGCCTTTGAAGTCTACGATCTCCAGAATGCCATCCCCGACGATGAGCAGGTCGCCGGTGCCGAAGCCGCTGGGGACGTACTCAGAGTAATCCAGCCTGTGCTCGACCAGAATCAGCGGGTCCGAGCATGAAGCACGGACGGCCTCAATGATCTCCACACAAAAGTTGACGTAGGCGTCGGTGACCTCCTCCGCTTCCTCGGTATAGAACTCATTGTCCATGTGATCGCGGTACTGCGCTTCAAGGATGGCGGGATCTGTATCCTGCAGATAGCGGTGCAGTTTCAGCTCACACAGCTCGTGCAGGAAGGTACCCTCCTCGGCGAACACCGTGGACTGGTCCTCGAACTTGTCTGCCAGTACGGCGGAGGGAGGACAGCTCATCCAGCGGTGTGCCGATGAAGCAGACAGCAGGGCATGGGCACGGTGGGAGTGGTCAATAGGCGCATTGGTAACAGGGGTTTCAGACAAGTGCATCAACCTCCTGTTTGAAGGCGGCGTATTCTGCCTCGGGAAGCTCGGTGATCTTGGCATAGCCCCGCTTGTTGAGGATCGCCTTGACCTGAAGCTTCTGTTCCTTGGTCGGCGCTTTGCTGGCCACATAGGACCGGAGCGCGACCAGGTCGAGAGGCGGTTCATCAGGGGCTTTCTTCACAGGCTCCGTGTTGATGGTTGAGGCTTGCGTGGCAGACTGAGCCGTAGGTGTCTCAGCCTGAGCGTCATCGTCCGCGATGGCGGCTGCGATGGCTTCCAGGCTCTCCGCAACGCTGCGGATGTCCTGAACGAGATTAAACAGCAATTTGGTTCTTGACATTTATCCTCCTGTTGCTGGAGGACACCATGAACCGGCAAGATCAATAGCAGGGGCTGGTGACCAGCTGGAGCGACTGGCGAACACCGGCCCAGCCAACGAATACCTGAGCCAGAAGCCAACGGCAGCCGACCTTAAAGCGTTCCCAGACATAGACAGGGAACACGGCGGGCGTCTTTTCGTAGGCTTCCACATCAGTAATGTAGTAGGTGCCCTGGGAAAGGTAAGCGGTGATGAGCGTGCCGTCATCGTAGCGAACCGTGAACTCCTCGATCATGGGATCACCGGCTTCGTTGTGACGCTCGATGTACTCCGCGAGATCGCGGATCATGATGAAGGGGGTGGCGCGATTGCCCTGTTGAGCGAGGCGCTTCATGTCGCGCTGGCCTTTGCGGGTGAACTCTACGTGAATCCTGAGGTTGCTGGTATCGTACTTGCTGTTCATGGTGTACCTCCGTTGTAGGGGAGCTTGGGCTCCGTGGGTCGCGGAGCGTTCGGCTCCGGGGGTAACGTGGAATGGGTCAGGAAACGGGTCAGGAAATGGACTGGAGAATGGGTCAGATTTTGAACCGTGGAGCAGGCGTTGAAAAAAAGGAAAGAGCCGGGGTGCTGCGCACACCTCGGCTCTCGTGTGAAGGCTCACGATCGCAGGGGTATGCCAGCTGCGGATACACCGGTGTTCAGATACCTTCAAAAAGGCAGACTGATTGCGTGGTGATCCGCAGGACATCCGCTGCCGCTCGCGAGTCGGCTGTGGGTTGTCCGGTGTACCTCGCCCGGAGCGCCTCACCCTGGCTGGGAGAGACGCTGACTGCTTGGTACGGTGAAAGAGTAACACAGAAATCCTGGCGTGTCGTTAGCGTTGGAGACTACAGAGTTGTCGTAGGCGACAACAGGGGGTTGTCATTTTTGACAACGAGTGATAAAAAGAAAAAGCACACCGGCGATTTGCCGATGTGCAGGGGTCAGGGAAGACCGGTTTTCAAACGCCGGCCATTGTAAGAGCATGATCAATCATGCCCTGAAGCGCTACCAGTTGGCTTTGACTAAGCTTACTGATCCTGCTCTGCTGTGCAATCATGTAGTTGGTCATGCCTTCTACTCGATTTGACTGGTCAGTGCAGAAAAGAGAAAGCATAGAGATGCCGAGCTGATCAGACAGCTTAGTCATGGTTTCCAGCTTGGGGATTCTTTCGCCGGTCTCAATCTTATGCAGGGAGGCTTTCTCCGAGCCCATGGCGATAGACAGATCTGTAAGGGTTAATCCAGACTTCTCACGGGCATCACGAATTCTGCCGCCGATGCCGTAGAGCAACTGCTTGTTGTTGGCTGCCATGGGCTCACCTCCTTCCCGCTTTTGGTACGCCCATATTATATCGGAATTGCTCCTTTTTGTCGTTGACAAGGAGTTGCCAAACAATAGGAACTTTAGTTGACATCAAAAAAAGTTTTGGAGATTCTATTAAGCTTCAAACAGTCAAGGGAGACGGATGGTTGGCTCAAAACTGAGTCAAAGAACCAAAAACTAAGCATAGAAGATGACTTAACGGACAAATGGTTGACAAACAGTTGACTTTTGGTTGTCAAATCGTTGCCAAATCGTTGACATGAAGGCAAGCTTGTGGTAGCATGAGAGCCATCAAGCGTAAGGGTGGCGAATCGGAATGGCAGTCTGGCGTGTTGCGTTAAGTTTTCCAGTGTTCTTCACAGCGGCGTACAGGGATAATTCTGTATTATTACAGGGAGATGCGGTTAATGTCCTTCTTGTCGGGGATGGTACGCCTGACCAGATGCTGGGGAAGGATATTGTAACCCGCTACATTAGCGGGAAGAGACCCATCTCACGCACGACTGTCTCTACTCTGATCAAGTTGGACGAGGAAACGCTCATGGACCGCGTCAGTAAATCAGGCATTCAGGATGTCATTCTCGGTGCGCAATGCCTGAGCAATCTGATGCAGTCCGAGCACATTGAGATTCCTGCATACGCAAAAAACGCTATCCAGGAAATCTCATATGAAGATGATCCGTATCGCTTTATCGCCAGCTGCTTTTTGCAGGCAGTTCGATGCCCTAAAGATTCACTTGTGCCGATCAGTAAGGAGATGATGGAGGACATCCTCACTTGTCGTGCAGAGTTGAGCCCGAGTGAACAAGCTGCGGAGCGCACTCCTGAGAAGCTTGTCACGCCAAAGGCGTCAGATCAGAGTATGCAGGATGCTGATGAGGCTGATTTGCTGATTAACACTAAAACATTGCCTGCTGTTAAGGGCATGGCGACATATAGAATTTCAGGACTCAACTATGAGAAGGAACGAGAAAAAATCAAGCTTCTTTTGCTGGATGGTCAGGACGGCAATATGAAGCGACAGCTCACTACTAAAGAGCTCTATGATAGCCTGGAGATCATGAGAGTGTCTGCT
>JAFUZB010000089.1 GCA_017476845.1 Clostridia bacterium | reverse complement strand
TATATTCCCGCACCATGCTTTCCAGAAATCCATACTTCACTTCCCGATTTGGAAATGAAAGCGTGTACATGCTCCTTCGCTCATCACACCCAGCGATGGTAAGATACCCAGTCTGGTATAAAAGTGGAACAGGATCTATACTCTCGCCTGTATAGTCCATCAAAACACTATCATTTGCATTGATTGTCTGATCTGAGAACTTTCGCACATCGAAACTTGTTTCTTTTAATTTCTTAACCAGAAATGTCGGTGTCCCTGTCGCAAACCAATATGAACCAAAGCTTTTCTCATAGAAAGCCTTCAGCAGGCTAAATGGATTATATACTCCTTCAGAAGATGCGTTGAAATGATATCCATCATACCATTCCTGCAGTTTGTGCATACACTCTTCGTGCGTCAGGTTCCGCCGCTTAGCCAGCCGCTCGACCTCTGGGGAGAAGTACTGGAGAATCTCCTCTTGGGTGATACCGCATACTCCGGCGTAATCCTCATTTAGAGAGATATCATTCAACTGATTTAAATCGCTGAAAATACTCACCTTATGGAACTTTGTGACCCCTGTTATGAAAACGAATTCAATATATGCGTCACACCGTTTCAACGTGCTGAAAAAACCTTTAAAAACAGCTTTGTTATGCTCTTGCATCTCAGGATTGTCAACAACGTCAAGAAGCGGTTTATCATATTCATCGACAAGAACAACACAACGATGTCCCATCTGCTCATATGCTCGTCTCAACACTGTCTGGAATCTTTCTGAAAGTGTATCGCCACCTCTCTGTCCACCAAAGTATCGTTCTTCCCACTCTTTGAGTTGAGAACCCAGCATCTCCTCTAACGCATTTTGTTCCAGGTAGTTTGCCCCGTTAAAATCGAAGTAAAACACAGGGTAGGATGTCCACGCTTGTTCCAGCTTCTCTATTTCCAAACCCCTAAAAAGTTCCCGTTTCCCTTCCGCATATGCTTTTATCGTGGAAAGAAGGAGGCTCTTCCCGAATCGTCTCGGACGACTTAGAAAGCATTGCGTACCTTCATGAAACAGTTGATAGATTAGCTTTGTCTTATCTACATAGAGAAAATTCTTCGTTATGATCTTCTCAAAATCTTGTACACCAATCGGAAGTTTTCTCTCCATAGGGCCGCCACCTTCTCTGCTCGAAATCCGAGAGGATTGAACCCCTGATCACATTGTGCGGCGAGGATTCTAATCCACCATTCATATTGTACCATACTCCAGGACACATTGCAATGAGGGTATAGCGCTCCAAAAACAAAAAAGCTGGCAGAGCCATCAAGCCCTACCAGCCAATCCGTGTTAACTTATACACAGCCATGCTGATCCCTATTTTAAAGGCGATCTCCAAATTGTCCAGGTGAGTGATTATGCATACTATCCGGATCGCCCTTCTCGGCCTAATCCTCGAGTGTGAAGATATCAAGTCCGTATCATAGGTACATACTCCCCATGCTTTCCAGGAATCCATGCTTTACTTCCTGATTAGGGAATGAAAGCGTATACATTGGTCCGCGCGCATCATAGTCTACAATGCTAAGATATCCATTCTGATATAGAAGCGTAATCAGATCTGTGTTCGCGCCTGTGCAGCCTATCAACATGCTACCGCTTACATAAAGCGTCTGATCAGATAGCATACGCACATCAAAACTGATTTCCTTTAGGCGTTTTGCCAGAGATGCTGGTTTGCCTGTTTCAAACCAGTATGAGCCAAAGCGTTCCTCATAGAAAGTCTTCAGAAGGTCAAAAGGATTGTATACCCTTTCACCATAGGCGCTGAAATGATATCCATCATAGCATTCCTGCAGTTTATGCATGCATTCCTCTATCGTTGTGCTCTGTCTATTGGCCAGCCGCTCAATCTCTGGAGAAAAGTACTGTTTCAACTCCTCATGGGTGATACCGCATATTGCGGCATATTTTTTATTCAGAGAGATATCATTCAAATGATTAAGTTCGCTACACGGTTTATAGGATTTTGTCACACCTGTCATGAGAACGAATTCGATATACTCATCACAACTCTTCAGCACACTGAAGAAGGTCTTGAAAACGACTTCGTTGTGCTCTTGCAGCTCGGGATGTCCAGCAGCGTCAAGGAGTGGTTTATCAGACTCATCCACAAGAACAACGCATCGATGCCCCGTTTGCTCATATGCTCGCCTCAACACTGTCCTGAATCTTTCTGTTAGTGTATCGCCACCCCTTTGTCCACCAAGGTATCGTTCTTCCAACTCTTTTAGTTGAGAACTCAACTTCTCCTCAAATGCATTTTGTTTCAGGTAGTTTACCCCGTTAAAATCGAAAAGGAACACAGGATGTGACGTCCAAGCATTGGGGTTATCCTGCTCCAACTGGTCAATCATAAGGCCAGAAAACAGTTCTTTTTTGCCCTCCCAATAGGCGCGGAGTGTCGAAAGCAGGAGGCTCTTCCCAAAACGTCTCGGGCGACTAAGAAAGTACTGATGTCCCGTATGCACAAGTTTGTAGATGTATTCTGTTTTGTCAACATAAATGAAACCATCTCGACGCAAGCTACCAAAGTCTTGTACGCCAATCGGAAGTTTTCTCTCCATCGGTTCTCCACCTTCTCTACTCATCATCCAGGAAAATGATAACCTTGATCAAAGGTTCGCATTATCCACTCCAATTTTACCATCACTCCGACCACATTGCACTCAGTCCGACCATGACGAAGCCTATTTTTACCACCTAACGGCCATATTACGCGCGCGTTTGCATCTCCTGCAAGAGCGTCAGGATATTCTAGCGCGCTTCCCCAAGTTTTCAAAAGGACGTAGCGTCTGTTGCCACCTTTTTCGTATATGAAGTCTGACATATGCATACACTATGGACAAAGCTTCCAATGACATAATACCAGACAATTCCGCGACAGAAAGTAGGTCAATTCATTATCTCATGGAAACACGAATGAGGGATGCCTACAATATCAACGAATAATGGCAGCCAAGATACTCGCAGGTACAGTCATTAGCATAACTCATGTCCTTGTTTTTCCGGTCGATGCCAGGAAATATGAGCATATACAGTTCATTCTCATACATCACTGCAATCTTGCTGCCGTTCGCCCCGGCATAGGTTTTGTTCCTTCGAGGCAGCGTGCTGAAATCAATCATACGTAATCATTCTTTTCCATCCGCAGATACTTTCGGCGAAGATACCAAGCCTGATCGCTGGAAATCTCATGCTCCGTTTCCGCGCTGTTAATATCGGAGTTCAATTCACACCAATAAATATCCCAATGTAAATCCATCCCTCCGCTATCGATGATAGCCCATGATGCCTGCATCGCCGCGATAGACTTTTGAAGATAGGCAGGAAGTCCCTTTTCCAAATAGCGTTCATCCTTGGGTAGCCCGTTTGTGCGATCATACCGCGCATTATCGATCTGCATCAATTCCTCCATGTACAGCCCAGCGCCCGGGAACGCTGCATGACTGTCTTGGCGGTGCAGCGTTCGATGTCACTCTTGCCCGAGCAAATATCAATCACAGTTGTCTTAGGCACACCGCTGATCTGCGACAGACGATACATGGACATGTTCCTCTCCTGCAACATAGGTTGTATCGTCATGTTCACCCCTTCTTTCTTCGCTTCTATTATCTCGGTTGGCCGACCATTTGTCGATATGAAACTCGTTCAATACCCCCATAAGTGCCGGGGTAAGTGGGTGAAACCGGAATAGATTCAACTGTAAACAGTCTCAGTCAGGACGATTTCTTCTACGTGGTTATGAATGTTGTTCATCCTCCGCACCCATTCCATCTGATCTGTTGCTTTTTTCGTCTCGGTTACGCCTTCTGTTTCTTTCATCTGTGGAATCACGCGATTCAATCGCTCCCGATAGTTTTGCTCACTCTCACCAGGAGCGCATACAGCTTGCTGGACAGGATCAGTTGATTGTAGATGACGTGCCGATGCTCCTTCAGGTAATTCATCCGCACCCGTTCATACTTCCCGATGGGGCGGTGCTCGTCATCTGGCAGCACAAGGGCAGGAATCAGGTAGTCACCACACTGAGTATAGCCTTTTTGCAAATTAAATACAATCGTTTACTTTTGTGTTCGTTTAGAGCTATACTAGGGACAATTTCTGAAGAAAGGAGGCGTCAGTATGGCTCTTGCAACACTTACAGCTCGTGTAGACGAATACGATAAGGCCGCTTTTGATGCATTTTGCTCATCTGTTGGCCTTACCAGTTCTGCTGCGATCAACATGTATGTGAAAGTTGTGGTGCGTGATCGGAGACTTCCTTTTGAAGTAAAACAAATCGACCCATTCTTCAGCACTGCAAATCAGAATCATTTGCTGAAATCCATCCAGCAGTTAGAAGCTGGAAACGGCAAAGCTCATGAACTGATTGAAATCGAGGATGAGTGAAAAGATCTGGTCAGATGAAGCCTGGGACGATTACCTATACTGGCAGACACAAGATAAGAAGACCCTTACGCGCATCAATCTTCTCGTTAAAGACATTGAGCAGAATGGTCCTCTGCATGGCATTGGAGACCCCGAAGCACTCAAGGACAATCTGCACGGATATTACAGTCGCAGAATTAACCAGACAAACCGTCTCGTATATCGGTTGGATGACGGCAGGATCTACATCGCACAATGTCGTGATCACTACTATGACTGAACGATCATTCCGCCCAAGGTGATAAGCCCTTAGCGGATTCTTGATAAAGTGTGTCGAACTGCTCCTGCCCCGCTCGGATCGGTCTTCCCATCGTTGCCTTTCTCGGCCATCGTGTCGATGATCAGACCGATGGTGAACTTGCCTGCCTTCTTCCCCTGCTGTGGTGCATATTGCTCACTTTTTATGTCGCTGTTTTGCCGTAGGTCTGTTGACTATACAGCAAACAACAAGGGTGAGGTTTAAGAATGACGATATCCGAGGTTGTTGTTCGATCTTCACCGGACGCAGCAGCAAGGTCCATCATCCCTTCGATACCCAATCATGTCTCCTGCCTTTCAGCTGCCATAGCCATGTAATTCATAGCGTCAGTCGCCTCAGAATCGGAGAACTTGGTCTTCGCGCATTTCCTGCGCTTTGTTTCTCAGGGCACCGAACTCATCACCAGTAGCGACGGATATAGCGTATACCTGGCTCATACATGAGTCAAAATCAGCTGTGGTCTTCACCGCTGCCGTTCCGATGTACACAATGGGTGCGGTTACATGAGTCGTTAGGTTTTGCCCTACAGAGGACAGCTTCTTGCCGACATTCTCCCGGTCCTAACGGCTTCGCCGATCTTGGTCAGGGCTGTGTTGGCAACTGCCGCTTCCTTTGCCAGCCGCTTAAGATCTCCTTCGGTAGCGATAATCTCACGTCAGATGATTTCCTATTTGTCCCTTGCCAAGGTCACCTCTATCCTGCTGCGCCTTCACCTATTCCTGAGCGGTTTTGAGCGTGTCCAGCTGGTTGTATTGAGGTTCTCATGCTTTTGGGCAAGAAACCCTGTATTGCTCGAACCGTGCTTGACAAGGCGATCAGCATCCTTCAGATGGACG
>JAFUZB010000088.1 GCA_017476845.1 Clostridia bacterium | reverse complement strand
ATCGGGCAGTATCTCCGGAGGATAGTCGTGACCGCACCCGGGCACAAGCACAAGCTTGGCATAGACGTCCTTTTGCACGGCCTTGAGGAGCACGAAGAGCTCATCTGCCTGACTGCTCGGTACGACCGGGTCCTCCTCGCCGTGTACGATGAGCACGGGCGTATGGACATGGTTGATCCCGCTTACGGCCGCGTTGTCGGCCAGGGTATGCAGGAGATGGTCCAAACTGGAGGCACCTGTATACGGACTTGCGCTGCCCAGGGCGAGTGCACTGAGCGGGTCGACCATGGCGCTGGAGATGATGGCGCAGGGAAAGGTGAAGCCGTGGGTGAGCAGAGACAGGACAAGAGTTCCGTATCCGCCATGGCCGAAGACGACGTCAGGACGGGCAGCGGCAAGATAGTCTTTGACCCGCTCCCTGGCAAGGCATAGGGTATCGCGGTCAGGGCAGTCGGGATGCTCCGGAGACAGGTCCTCAAAGGGATCCAGGAAGTAAACCTTCTCCGGGAAAAGGCCGGATACCATGGCCTGCTGGGACGGGGAGGCGAGGGCGAGGCAGGAAAGGCTGGACATACTTCACTCCATCAGGGCCATCTCGTCTGCCCGGTGGCAGGCGACGAAGTGGTCCTTCTCCATTTCAGTCAGTTGCGGCTGGGAGGTGCGGCAAATCTCCTGGGCATAGGGGCAGCGGCCCGCGAAGGGACAACCGGCAGGCAGGTTGACCGGGCTTGGTACATCGCCGGAGAGCACGATACGCTTGCGGCTTTTCTCCACGGTGGGATCGGCGATGGGGATGGCAGAGAGAAGCGCACGGGTATAGGGGTGCCGGTTTTTGCTGTAGATATCTTCGCTCGGTGCGATCTCCACGATGGAGCCCAGGTACATGACGGCGATGCGGTCGGAGATCTGGCGGACCATGCTCAGGTCGTGGGTGATGAACAGGTAGGCCATATGGTTCTCGCGCTGGAGCTTTTTGAGCAGGTTGACGACCTTAGCCTGAATGGAGACATCCAGGGCGGAGATGGGCTCGTCGCAGACGATGAGCTTCGGGGAGAGGGAGAGGGAACGGGCGATCCCCACGCGCTGGCGCTGACCGCCGGAAAACTCGTGCGGGTACCTGTCGACGTGGGACTGGTTGAGACCGACATCGTGCAAAAGCGCCATGATGTTGTTTTCCCGGTCTTTTTTTGTCCCTGCAAGGCGATGGATATCCAGACCCTCTGCGACCGCGTCCCCGATGACGGACAGGGGATCCAGGGAGGCGTAGGGGTCCTGGAAGATCATCTGCACCATCTGTGTATACGCCTTCTGTTCCCTGCGGCTGTATTGCCAGATGTCTCGGCCCTCAAAGCGCACCTCGCCCTCCTGAGGGCGATACAGCCGCATGATGGTTTTCCCCAGCGTCGACTTGCCGCAGCCGCTCTCGCCGACTAAGCCCAGCGTCTCTCCGGCATAGAGAGAGAGGGATACGCCGTTGACAGCCTTGAGCAGGCCCTGGCGTACCTTGAAGACGGTTTTGACGTTTTTAAGCTCCAGCAGGGGGGCTTTGTTTTCAGTCATGTGCAGCCCTCCATTCCGTTTTGCCGTTTCGTGCGATGCACTCGGGGTGGCACAGCCAGCAGGATGCCGTGTGGTCGCGTCCGTCCTCGGGATCGGTGAGGCGGATCTCCGGCGGGGCCTCGCGCCCGCATATGCCCATACAGAAGCGGCACCTGGCCGCAAAGGGACAACCCGCAGGCGGGGCGATGAGATCGGGCGGCATGCCAGGGATCGAGGGCAGGTCGTCCTGGGTCTTTTCGTCCAGTCGCGGCACGCTCTCCAGAAGCCCCCAGGTGTAGGGATGGCGCGGGTGGTGGAAGATGGTCTGCGCCTCCCCGTGCTCGACAATCTTGCCGGCATACATGACGTAGACGCGGTCGACCATCTTAGCGACCACGCCCATATCGTGGGTGATGAGCACGATGGAGGTATCGACCTTCTCCTTTAAGCTGTTCATGAGATCGACGATCTGTGCCTGAATGGTGACGTCCAGGGCGGTGGTGGGCTCATCGGCAAAGAGGACCGCAGGCTCGCAGATGAGGGCCATGGCGATCATGATGCGCTGCCGCATGCCGCCGGACAGCTGATGCGGATAGCGCTTCAGGTTCTCCTCGGGGTTGGGAAGAGAGATGAGACGAAGGATATCCAGGGCCTTTTCGCGCGCCTCCCTCCGGCTCGCTTTGTGGTGCTGCAGGTACACTTCCATGATCTGCCTGCCCACGGTCATGGTGGGATTGAGGAAAGTAAAGGGATCCTGGAAGATCATGGACATGCGGTTGCCGAGAATGTCGCGTCTCTCCTTTTCGCTTAGCCGCAGGATGTCCGTTCCCTCGAAGAGAACCTCGCCGCCCTTGACCGAGCCCGAGGAGACCGGGTTCAGGCCGATCGCGGTCTTGATGGTGACGGACTTTCCACAGCCGCTCTCCCCGACGATCCCGATCGTTTCCCGGCGGTTCAGGTGCCAGCTGACACCGCGCACGGCCTGCACGGCGCCCTGGTACATATCGAAGGTCACGCGCAGGTCGCGGACCTCAAGAATGGTATCCGACATAACGTGCCTCCTTAGGTGCGAAGCCGCGGATCCAGCGCATCGCGCAGTCCGTCGCCGATGAGATTGAAGCAGAGCATGGTGATGCCGACCATGGCGCAGGGGATGATGAACTGGTAAGGATAGTAGCGGAAGTTCTCCCCGGCCGACTTGATGAGCTGGCCCCAGCTGGGCATGGGCGGGGTGACGCCCAGTCCGATATAGCTGAGGAAAGCCTCATAAAAGATGACCGAGGGGATGGACATGGTGATGCCTACGACCCGGATGCCGAGGGTGTTGGGGATGAGGCGGCGGAGGATAATCCAACTGGGGCTTCCGCCGAGGGTGCGCGATGCGGTCACGAAATCCCGACCCTTGAGCTGAAGGATGAGACCGCGCGTGGCGCGGGCCGAGCCCATCCATCCGGTGATGGAGATCGCAATGACGAGGGTCATGATATTGCCCGAGCCGAAGATAAGCATGAGCAGGATCATGTAGATGAGGCTGGGGATTCCCATGAGGATATCAATGAGGCGCATGATGACCGTGTCCACCTTGCCGCCGAAGTAGCCGGAGATGCCGCCGATGGCCATCCCGATGGCCTCGGGGATGAGGGTGCCCAGGAGGGCGATGAGCAGGGAGACTCTGCCGCCCTCCCACACGCGCGTCCAGATGTCGCGGCCCATGGTGTCGGTGCCGAACCAGTGCACGGTGTTAGGCGCGTTATTGATGGCGGTGTAGTCGTTGGTGCGGTAGTCAAAGGGATTCATCATGGGACCGAAGATGACAAGGAGGATGAGCAGCAAAATGACATACAGGCTCACATATGCGGCCTTGTTCTTCTTAAAGTTGCGCCACACATCGCGCCAGTAGGTGGTCTTCTTGCGGCTGGAGGCGGGGTCCAGGCCGATTTCCGCGCCTGTCTTCGTGAAGTCCGCATCGGTAAAGGTGCCTTTGGGCAGCTGGGACATATCAGGCCGCTCCTTTCACCGCTTCACGGATCCTGGGATCCAGGAATCCGTAGAGGACGTCCACCAGAAGGTTCAGCGTGACCAGGAAGGTCCCGTAGAAGATGGTGAGGCCCATAATGAGCGGATAGTCGAGATTGGTGATGGAATCGACGAAATACCTGCCTAGACCGGGAATGAGGAACATGCTCTCCACAACGAACGAGCCCATCATGACACCGGCAATGCCGGGGCCGAGATTGGCCACGAGGGGAACGAGGGAGTTCTTGAACTCATGGCGCATGACGACCTTTGCCTTGGGAAGGCCCTTGGCCTGGGCGGTCATGATATAGTCCTGCGTCATGGTCCCGAGCATGGATGCGCGCATGGCGCGTGTGTTGCCGGCGATGGTGCCCAGGCCCAGCACGAAGGCGGGCATAAGCATCTGTTGGAAGCTGCCCCATCCGGTGACGGGGAGCCACCGGAGCACGACGCCGAAGAGCCAGCGAAGGAGGGGACCTATGACCATGGAGGGCATTGCGATGCCCAGGACCGCGAAGATCATGAGGAGGTAATCCGGCCATTTCCCGCGGAACTGGGCACAGAGGATGCCGAACAGGTAGCCGATGAGCTCGGCGATGATAAAGGAGAACAGACCGAGCTTGGCAGAGACGGGAAAGGCCTCCCGGATGATGTCCACGACCGTGCGCCCGGTTTTCTTGAGCGAGTAGCCGAGGTTCCCGTGCAGGAGATTGTTCATGTAGGTCAGGTACTGCTCCACCACGGGCTTGTCCAGCCCGTAGTATTCCCTCTGCCTCTCCTGGACTTCGATCTTGGTGGTCAGGGAAGCGAACGGATCGCCCGGGATCAGCTTCATCATGAAGAAGGTGGCCGTCGCCAGCACAAACACGGTCGCCAGCGCGATGAGCACCTTCTGAAGCAGGTATTTTGCCATAGCATACCTCCGAAAAAGGGAAAAGACACCAAGAACGCGCCGACGGGAACCCCGCCGGCGCGATGCATGGCTGTGAATCTTACTTGGTGAGGGAGGAAACGTTGAGGTTGCCGCCGGAGGTCACATAGAAATTGCCATAGTTGGCGGGTGCAATCTCATAGTTGACGGTCCAGGTGGTGATGATGCCCAGCACGTTCTCGCAGAAGTACTTCTCGAGCTCGGCGTAGTTGGCATAGCGCTCCTCCAGGGAGGTCGCGGCCACGGTCTTGTTGTAGAGCGCGTCGAAGGTAGGATCCGAATAGCCGCGCAGCGGGGTGTAGTTTGCGGTGGTGAAGCCCGTAAGGTAGCTCTCGCAGGCATCGGGCACGGAGGGAGAGTTGCCGCCGAGCCAGAAGTCATACTGGCCGGACATGGCGTTGCCGATCATGACCTGGATGGTGACGGCCTCGATCTCGGTTTTGATGCCCAGGGTCTGCAGCCACATATCCTGCACCACGGCCAGGGTGTCGATGGAGCCCTGTGCTTCAAAGCACATGAGGCCGAAGGTGGGGACTTCGTCCAAGGTGACGCCGAGCTCTTCCAGTGCCTTGTCCAGGTATTCCTTGGCCAGCGCGGGATCACCGGCGGTGGGCCAGGCTTCGTAGTCGGGGTTGGCGGCATAGGCGGCCTCGGAGGGCGCAGTCAGACGGTTGGCGGGAATCTCACCCTGGCGCACGGAGAGCACCATGGCCTCGCGGTTGAGGGCGAGATTCAGGGCGGTGAGGAAGTTGGCGTTGCCAAGGAACTTGCCGGTCTCCTCGGTCTTGCCGGCATGGTTGACGTTGAGGCCCTGATAGGACTCGATGTAGTCGAACTTGACCTCAAAGCCCGCATCGGTCAGGGTCTGGATCTGCTGGGGCTTGGTGAAATCGGCAATGTCCAGTTCGCCGGCGAGCATCATGTCCACACCGGTATCGCCGGTGGCACCGACGATGACGCGAATCTCGTCGAGGGTAGCCAGGGACGGGTTGTAGTAGGCGGGGTTCTTGACCAGGGAGACGGAGGCGTCGGAAACCCATTCCTTGACCATGTAGGGGCCGTTGGCAAGATAGGCTTCGGCGGAAGCACCCCAGGTCTCGGGATACTGCTCGACATAGGCCTGCTCCAGAGCGCCAAAGAGGCTCACGGAGGTGAAGGTGCTCTCGTAGGCGGGGTTTTCGAAGGTGTACTCGATGGTGTAATCGTCAATGACTTTGACGCCGACATCCTCGGCCGTGCCCTCGCCCTCATAGTAGGCCAAAGCGCCGGCGATAAAGAAGGAAGCATTGCCGTGGGCGGCTTCGGGATCGATGGTGCGCATGAGGTTGTAGCGGAAATCCTCGGCGGTGATGGGGGTTTCGCCATCCTGATAGGTCAGGCCTTCGCGGAGGTGGAAGGTCCAGGTCTTGGCGTCCTCGCTCTTTTCCCAGCTCTCGGCCAGGCCGGGAACATATTCATCGTTTCCGATGTCGCGGATCAGGGTTTCAGCGGTGGCTTCGATAACAAAGTTGGCGCTGTCGAGGTTGACCTCGGCGTAGTCGAGGGTGTTGGGATCATAGCCCATGCCGATGCGCACGATGTTCGCATCCTCTGCCAGGACAGGCAGAACGGACAGGGTGAGGAACAGGGCCAGAAGGCAGGCGATAACCTTGCGATTCATAGGGAATCCTCCTTGTGAGATATGGGAAATTGGTTAATGAGTATTACATCATAGTCTCCCCTAACTGTCAATCAAAAAGCGCGCTGCGGCTTGTTTTTATTGTGTTCCCGGGTCTGCGCAGGTGGCCTTTTGCCAGAGGGGAAAAGGGATTCACAGATAGGCTTTGAACCACTCCAGCATCGTGCGGTAGTAATGCTGCTGCTGTCTCTTCTCCGTAGGCTGGTTGTGGGCCGTGTGGGGATAGAGCACAAGCTTGACGGGGAAATCCGGGGCATGACTGTCCTTGAGGGCCACAAAGAGCTGGTGCGCCCCTTCCACGGGGCAGCGAAGGTCATCCATGCCGTGCAATATGAGGAACGGGGCGCTGACCTTCTCCATGCCGACGATCTCCGAGTGCTCCACCTCATGGTCCATGAACTCCCCGTAGCTTGGGAAATCCGCAGAGGACCCCTGCATGTCCGAGGACGCGTAGGAAATGAGGGCGTTGACGGTGGAACGCTGGGTGATGTAGGCCCGGAAAAGGGAGCAGCGCGTGGCGGCATAGTTGGTCATGTAGCCGCCGTAGCTGCCTCCGGTGAGGCCGAGGCGGTCCATGTCGATCCAGGAAAAGCGTCTTCCTGCTTCATGGACAAACTGCAGAATATCCGTGTAGGCACTGCCGTCAAAGGCGCGCGCCATGTTGCGATGCCTGTCCCCGTAGCCAGAAGACCCGCGGGGATTACAGAAGATGAGGCCGAAGCCCGCGCCCGCAAAGCACTGCATCTCCAGGTCAAAGCTGTCGGTATAGAAGGGATGCGGGCCGCCGTGCACGTAGACGATGCAGGGGTACTTCTTCCCTTCCTCCATCTCCTGGGGCGGAAGGACCCAGCCGTGTACGCGGCTCTCCCCGTCCAATGTAGGCACGGAAAAGTCCGATGCGCGGGAGAAAGGGATCTCCCTAAGCCATGCTTCGCTGCTCTGGTAGAGGACGCGCACCTCGCCCGTCTCCCCGTGCAGGAGCACGTACTGCTCGGGCGTGTCGGATGCGGCGCGCGAGGCGAGTAGCCAGGGGCCTGCGGCTGTGCGGAGACCGTTGTAGCACCACGCGCTGTCGGTTAAGCGAACGGGGGCCTGGCTTTCGCCTGCAAGCGGTACGCAGTAGACCGTGCCCTGGCCCATGTAGCCGGCCAGGAAAAAGACGGAGGTGCCGTCCGAGGAGAGCTGGACCTTCTCCATCCCGGCGCCGATGCCGGCATTGTAGGCAAACTGGACGGTGTCAAAGCAGTCGGGTGTCTGACGGGTAATCGGGGTGAGTGTACTTGCGTCTCCGCTTACGCGGTAGAGCGTACAGGCGGGATAGCCCGCCTCGTTGGTGTGGGTGCTCTTTTCTCCGTAATCCAGAATCCCGATGACATAGCCTCCGCCCGGGAGGGCGAGGGGACGTACGGGGTTGGGATAGGAGACCACCATCTTGTCCCGGGTGATGCGGGTCATCTCCCCGGTTTCCCGGTCGATGGAGAGGACATCCATGGCGATGGATTCCTTCTTATCGCAGTAGAGATTGCTCTCGCAGATCACATGGCGGCTGTCGGCGGCAAAGAGGGCATGCATGAAGTTGGCAGGCCCGTGGGAGATGCGGTGCGGCTTTTGGGAGGCGTCCGCGGGAACAACCCAGAGCTGCAATACGGAGGGGCGCGCAAAGCCGAGACCGTCAAACTTATAGCCGAAATCGGTGATCGCGACCGGATCCAGAGCGGGATCCCATGCGGGCCTTTCACCGGGGGAGGCAGGGGTGAGCAGCCATTGCTCGTCGTCTTCCTCGGCGGCGGGGGAGGTGAAAAGGAGCCACTTGCCGTCGGGCGACCACTGCGGGTCCATGACGGGATGGCGCATGCTCGTGATGCAAACGGGCGCTGTCTGCGGCTGCAAAAGGTCCATCACATACAGCTGGCGTCCCGTCTCCGAAACAGCAAGGAAGGCCAGGCGTTTTTCATCCGGGCTGACCACGGGGGAGGAGAGGCCGGGAAGGCTGAGCAGCACCCGGGGCGTTTCGCCCTCTTTTTTCAAGACAATCTCGCTTTTCCCCTCCTGCGAGCGCAAAAAGAGGAGGGCGGACAGGGTGGAGAGATAGGCGGGGGAGGCGACGGTTTCACGGGTGAGAAAATCGGGGAAGGCAGCATGCCTTGTCATTGCGCTTCGCCTCCTTCCTTGGTGTCCATTTGCAGATAACGGTAAAACCAGTCCACCATCTCCTGCACATGGCGCTGCCTGTGGGGAAGGAGCCCTGTGCGGGAGACGCTGTGGTTGGCCTCGGGGAACATAACAAGACGGACCGGGACCTCCGGGTGACGCTCATGCAGGCCGATGAACATCTGCTCGCTCTGCTCAAAGGAGCAGCGGTAATCCTTGTACCCGTGCAGAAGGAGCAGCGGGACGCGGATGTGGTCGAGATTGCGTATGATGGAGGTCCTGGAACGCTCCATGAGGCATTTGCCGATGTTGACCTCCTCCGGCTTCATGCGTGCGCTGTAGAAGCCCATATCCCCGGTGCCGTAGGAGGTGGCCTTGTTGACAAAGACGCGCTGGCCCACGGCCGCGCGGAAGCGGTCGGTATGCATGATGAGCTTGCAGGTCATGTAGCCGCCGTAGCTCCCGCCGGTGACGCCGATGCGCTCAGGGTCAATAAACCCAAGGGACACGGCATCGTCTATGGCGCTGAACATGTCGTCAATGGCCTCCTGCCCCCAGGACTGCTCCTCGTTGCAGAAGCTGAGGCCGTAGCCCGATGAGCCCCTGGGATCGCAGAAGATGACGGCAAAGCCTGCGCCTGCAAGGATCTGCAGCTCATGCCAGAAGTCGCAGGAATAACAGACCTCGGGGCCGCCGTGCAGATAGAGGACGGCGGGATAGCGCTTGCCCGCCTCAAAGGGCACGGGGCGGATGACGTGGGAGAGTACGGTGACGCTTCCGTCCCGGGAGGGCACGTGCCTTGTGATGACTTCGCCGAAGTCAAACGATGAAAGTTGGGGATTGGGATCCCAAAGCACACGGAAGGATCCGTCAGGGCGCAGTTCGGTGAGCTGCAGCATGGTGTACCAGTCGCCGCGAAGCGCATAGAGCACCCCGTCTCGGCCTCGCCGGAAGGCATGCAGCGAGAAGTCACCGGTCAGAAGAGAGCGGACCTGCCCGGGATGGGAGAGGGAAACGGCATAGAGGTTCACCGTGCCGTTCATGGCGGCGAGGAAGTGCACCTCATCGCCTACAACCTGCAGCATATCTATGCTCTCCCCGTACTGGGTCAGACACAGCGGCATCCCGTCAAAGCCGGGCGTATCCGGCAGGGAAAAGTCCATGAGCTCCAGGCTCTCGCCCTCTACCACAGGGATGGATTTGAGCGTCACGATGGCGCAGTCCCCCTGCATATGCCACGCGGGATAGACGATATTTTTTTCGTCCTGCGTGAAGGCGAGCTCCTCGCCATAGAGGAGATGATCCTCCGTGCGCTGCACAGGCGTGGGACTTTCCACGGGAAAGACAAAGAGCTCGCGTGCGGAAAAGCGGGGCCCCTGATTCGGCTGCCCGTGACAGGCGACGTAGGTGCCCTTTGGCGAGAGGAAGGGATGACTTAGGGGAAATGGGCAGGGGACAAAGGTGAAGGTGCGGGAAGAAAGGGAATAGAGACAGAGCGTGGGGACGGAACCGTCGCGCACCCCGAAGGTCTCATCGCGCTTGTAGTCGATCTCGGTAATCTCCCGGGGACCGTACTCCCGCTGATAGAGGAATTCTTCCTTCTCCTCCGCCGTCATACCGCGCAGTGCGCGCTCCGTGCCGATCTCCTCCGGCCAGAGGGGGACTTCAAAGACGCAGCTGTCCCCGCATACGTCAAAGCGTGTGATGCCGTGCGGGAAAGATGTGAGGGGGACATAGGGGGTGGTATCCAGGGTGCCTTCCCCTGTCAGGTCCTCCTCGGGAATGCGGATGAGCTGCTTTTCGCCGGAGGCATCCGAGAGGAGATAGAGAAAGCCGTCGGCGGAAAACTTCGGGGAGGAAAGGGATACGGTATCACGCGTACCCTTCAGGCGAAGCACTGAGCCTAAGGAGGGATGGGAGAGGAGAACCTGGCTGTACCATTTCCCGTCCGCCTTGCTTGAGCGGTAGGCTACGGTGGCGACGAGGGAGGACGTGGGCGAAACCGAAATGCCGTTTAGGCAGGCAAGGTCCGCCATATCGCTTGTGGTGAATGGTCTCATTGTGCTTTCTCCAATACATAGACTGCAGTGGCGACGTCCTCCACGGCCAGGCCGAGGGCGTCAAAGAGGGTGATCTCGGTATCATTGCCCCGACCGCACTTTCGGCCAAGGAGCACTTCGCCAACGGACCCCACGATGTGGTCCTCGCCGATGAGGCCTTCGTTTAGCGGAATCAGGTATTCTCCGCTCTCGCGCTTCATGGCTTCCACCTGGTCTGCGTAGAGGCGGGAGGCGGCGATGAGGTCCGAGGCGACCTCGCGTGTACTCGGGGTAAAGGTGCCCACGGCGTTAATGTGTGTGCCGGGCTTCACCATATCCAAGGTGAGATAGGCTTCCTTGGCGGGAGTCAGGGTGCAGATGATATCCGCCTGACGTACGCAGGCGCGCACATCCTCGGCGAGGTTGACCTCCAATCCGTACTTTTCCCGGGCCTCCCTGGCGAAGGTCTCCGCGGCCTCGGGGCGGAGATCGTAGACGGTGACGGAGGTGATGGGGCGCACAGAAAGGATAGCGGAGAGATGGGAGTGCGCCTGGGCGCCGGCGCCGATGAGGGCGAGGGTATGGGCGTCCTTTCGTGCAAGGACATCGGTGGCCACCGCGCTCACGCAGCCGGTGCGGATCTCGGTGACGGAGGTCGCGTCCACAAGCCCTGCGACAGTGGAGTGCTCACTTGCGAAGAGCATGACATAGCCGATATGGCTGGGATACTGGGTACCGGCATTGGGCGCATACGCGGTAATGACCTTGGCACCGTAGTAGCCCCCGCACCAGGCAGGCATGAAGCCGAAGACGGCGGTGTTGGGCATGTGGGTGATGAGGCGGGGCGGCATGGCATATTGGCCCTCCTCTAATCCCTGCAGGGCTTTGCGCATGATTTCCACGCCCTCCCCGGCGCTGAGAAGAGAGCGGACGTCCTTTTCTTCGAGAATACGCATGGTGGATTCCTTTCTGCCTTGCGGCTACACGATAGAGTAGAAGAGATGAGAAAAGCGGATCACACGCCTTCAGCGAAGGGGTGTGATCTCCCTTCGGATGCGGAAGCTTGCGAGGGAGGCGATGAGGCACAGCGCGATATCAATGAGCCACACGGCCTGGTAATTTCCGCGCCCTGTGATGAACACCCCGCCCAGCCACGAACTGAGAAAGCCGCCCACCTGATGGCACAGGTAGGTGATCCCAAACAGGAGCCCCAGGCTCTCGGGGCCAAAGCGCCTGGAGACGACCTCTGAGGTCGGGGTGACCGTGGCGTCCCCCGTCATCCCGAGCACGGTGATAAAGAGGAAGACGGCGAAGGGCGATTTTGGCAAAAGAAAGAGAAAGACGGGCACGATGAGGGCACGGATGCCGTAGAGCGTGCCGAGGACATTTCGCAGCGGGAGGCGCTGGCACAGAAAACCGCACAGTACCGAGCCCGCGATCCCGGTCAGGCCAAAGACCGTATAGGCGAGGGAGGAGACCTGCTCGGCGATGCCGTAGCTCACAAGCTGGCTAAAGAGATGGGTCTGGATGATGCACATGTGAAAGCCGCAGGTGCCAAAGCCGATCATGAGACAGCGGTAATCCGGGTCCCGTACGGCCATGCGGAGCTGCCCTCGTGTGTCGGCGGGAGCCGCCGTGGCCTCCTTCCTTTGACCT
>JAFUZB010000087.1 GCA_017476845.1 Clostridia bacterium | reverse complement strand
TTGCCTTGGCAGGAATGACAATCTGCCCCTTGTCTCCTACCGTGACCATTCCGAAGAGATGTTTTCCTTTGGGCGGAATCGCCATCCCCATGCTGTCTGCTGATTCATAATTCGCCAGATCATCAAGGGACACTTCAAAAAGCTCGGCAAGCATTTTGCACTTATCCAGGTCCGGAACAGTTTCCCCGCTTTCCCACTTCGCCACAGATTGACGCGAAACGCCTACCTTCTCAGCGATCTCCTCCTGCGTCATATGGCGCATTTTTCTCAGCGTTAGCAGGTTGTCATGAAACATCTTGCTTTCTCTCTTTCTTTATTCCAAGTACCGCCCACCTGAAGAACGGAAGGCGTGATATCACTGCGTTCAAAGCATATCCTGCTGCAAAGCCCGCCAACAGGCAGATCACATAGACCACTGCTGCCGGATAGTTCCCGTTTTTTCCCATAAGCAGAGCGACCGCCGAAATCCCGAGATAATGGAACACGTACAGTCCGAAACTGTTCTTGCTCATCCATGCGGTAAAAGCAGTCTGCTTATCCGCATATTTTGCCATGCCGCCAAGAATGGCCATACTCGCAAACCATCCGAAGCCCGTGAACAGCAGAGATCTGTTGATCGGTGCATCCGCATAATTCTCCTTGAAGTACACCGCGCAGAAGGCAATGCCCAATCCTGCTGCAAGCACAATCAGCGGCAGGGCATATTTCTTCAGGGTATCCATCACCTCATCGTGTGAGAACACGAAGTATCCCAGCAGAAAAGCTGCCCCATAGTATCCGAACCGATAAACCACGATCACCGGAGTGTTCAGGATCTGCGCTCCTCCCCAGATGACAACGGCCATGAGCAATATCGCTATGATGTTTGCCTTCCCACCGAGTTTCCACAGCCTGTCCTTATCGATTTTCCGGATGAGCAGGAGCACCATCGAAAAGACCCAAAGCAGCTGGATGTACCAGAGAACGCCGATGCCGCTGAGCGCCATGATAAAGTACTTGACCGCACCGGGGACTTCCTGCATGGAATCAAACGCCCCGCTGATGGACATGCTCACGTACCCCTGGATGAACTGAAATACGAATAATCCGATGGTCGAAGGAATCAGCAGCTTCCTCGTTCTGCTTTTTGCAAATTCCCGCGCGGAATGGCGCTCCAGAGAATATCTGGAGCAAATGCCCGACACAAGGAAGAGCAGGAGCATGAACCATGGATAGACCGCATACAGGAACAGGTCATAATACTGCACATCAAGCGCTGTGATCTTCCCCACGCCTCCGAGTACGCCCTCGCCATTGAACATGTAGAGCACATGATAGATCACCACCAGTACCACAGTCACCCATCGGATATTATCCAAGTAGTATTTTCTCATACATATCACACCTTTGCAATTATTTTTAACATCATAAGTGCAAGGCGTTCCTGCGTCTACCAACCAAACCGAACATCTGCAGGCGTAAAATGTTCGATCTGGTTGCATGGATCGGGGTACCGATGTCTCGCCCAGGCCAAAGCCCTGACTTCCCCCATGGCCAACGCAGCCCAGCTTTCTTCCGAAGATAACGCAAATTGCCCGCCGGAAACCGGCGGGCAACTGGTCTTATTCCTTTCCTGCTGCATTGATGCAGTAGAGTGTGTCATTGACATGCAGTCCGGTAAGCAGGTATCTGTGATTGTACATCAGCTTTCCGTAATCGCATACCTCCGTTTCCTCCGGCGTGGCAGGCTGTACATAGCTGCTTTCCAGCGGGGATGCGGGATCCATGCTCCCGATCACCTCCAGCCCTTTCCCGAAGGTCATGGCATCATAGCGGCCCACTGAGTCCATGAGCCTGGCCACAGGCTCCAGATCCAGTGCTGCCAGAAGGGACTGGGTTTCCTCCGTGATATCCACGTTCTCGCTGCCGTTTCCGGCATAAAGTCCCATGGTCCAGCCGTCTGTCAGGGGCCTTTGCGAAAGCACGGCCTCAGGGAGGAAGGAGGTGGGAATCACAATCGCCTGGAAGCTTGTCTGTGCAAGCGTCCATCCATGCTCGCGGATGAGCTTCTGCATCTCCTCGGAGAGCAGCTCGTGTACGGATACCGTCAGGGATGCCCCCGCATTCACCAGACTGATCGCATCAATCCCGATGCGGTCCATGTACTCCAGCGCCTGCCAGCTCAGCCGCAGCATACGTCCGCCCCAGAGCACATTGCCGTCGATATCTGTGGCATAGCCCTTGTCCTTGTTGATCTCCGGCTCTGTGCGCAGGCGCAGCAACAGCTGCTCGTGTTCCTCGCTCCAGCTCAGACTCGGGGTAAAGATCTCGTTTTCCCGCGTCGCCGTGTCATAGACCGGCATGCCCAGGTTCCCGTATCCGATCTGCAGCGTGTCCTGCGCCTGCAGCACCACGCTCAGCGTCCGTCCGTCGCTTCGCACAATCTCCTGCGTCACTGGATGGAGCACCTCGCCGGTAAAGAAGAAGGGGAATCCTGCAAACATGTCCTCGTCCCACGCCCATTCATCGGGCAGGATCGTAAAGACCGGCGCCTCCTCAGGAAGGACCAGCTGGTACCATTCCGGTGCCTCAAGGCCCGAGAGATCAAAGCGGTAGTTCCCGCTCTCCTCGCCTTCCTCGCGAAGGAGCGTTCCCGTCACCTCGTCGCCCTCCAAAAGCCCCTCGGCCTCCCAGAGGAACTCGGGATCTTCCTCGCCTTCAAACTTTTCCTGGTTCGGCGCAGGCAGAATCCGCAGCGGAATTCTGGTGATGTTCACTGCGGCTGTGGTCTCCCCCGGCAGGTACTGCGCATTTCCCTCGGGAATCGTGACCTTCAGGGTATAGCGCCCGACCGCTTTGGGCAGGCCGTTTTCCAGCCCTTCGCCGGTATAGACCGCCCTCGCGCCCTCCGGCAGCGTCAGCGGAAGCACATAGGTCTTTCCTGTGTAGGTTCTGTCGAGATTCCCCTCCAGCACATAGGGGGCACGGTGGACGTGACGTACAACCTCGGAAAATGTGAAGCTGTCCGCCGTCTCGGGAGACAGACGGATGTCCGCCCTGGCCGATGCGAAGACGCGCAGCGTGACCGTCATTCCGGCCTCGATGCCGGTAAGGCGCGCCACGCCATCACTTGCGTACACAATCTGCGCCCTCTCCACGAAGGTATCGGGCAGATCGCGCTGCTGCTGGGCCGCAATGAAGCTGACGCCTGCCGTCTTGGCCTCTGGACAGGTAAAGCGTACCTCCAGGGTGCCGTCGGAAAGATCGGTGAGCACAATATCGGTGATATGTACGTCTTCCGTGTCCGTCTGCGCGCCGCGAACGGCGACGCCGTAGACCTCCTCGCCGCCCGTCACGACAACATCCTGCGCGGAGAGCTGATATCCCCACAGAGACAGCGTGCCGTCATAGTGCGTGATCCAGTCATGGGTTTCCGTGCCGATGCGCACCGTCACCGGTGTGTTAGCCAGCGGCTGCCCGCTTCTGCTGAGCACCGTGAGTACGGTTACGCGATGATCCTCGCGCTCCGGGACCACCTTGATGTTCCCCGAGAGCGTTATGTTTTCCGTGATCTCCTGCTCCTGGAGCAGAAGCCTCCCCGCGGGTACGGATAGATGGAGGGAGGACGCATCATCCAGCCGGAGCACCTGCTCTCTGGAGGTCAGCGCACTGTCCCCCGTGGCAAGCAGCGTCACCCGGGCATCCGAGAGGGCAAGAACGGCACCGTCAGAGAACACCTGTACCCCGTCCAACTTGACCTCATAGGACCCGCCGGAGAGCTTCAGGCTGCCCATCTGGCTCATGCCATTTCCCTGGATCGCAAAGCTCCTGATCCCCGAAAGATCGGGGCTGTCCTGCAGCACCTGCTGCGAAAAGACCTGGCCCTCGCCTGCCGTGAGGACGGAGAGCGTATCGCCCTGCACGGAGAAGAGATATTCCCGGCCGTCCTCCGGCACGGGCAGCAGCAGCTCCCCGCTCGCGAGGCGCACGCAGGGGATCGCCTCGCCGTCCATGAGCACGTGCGTGCCCGTCCAGTCAATCGACTGTACGCTGTAGCGCGCGGGTACATGGCTCACGATAAAGCTTCCCGAGAGAAAGACCACACGGTCCGTCTCCCCGGAAAGGGTCACGATGCCATCCGCGGCCACACGCGCAAGGGAGAGCGTTCCGGAGATCTCGCTGTCCCCGGCAAGCTCGAGAATATAAGGAACCGTCGCCCGGATGCGCGAGGCATCGATCGCCCCTGCACCCTTAAGCGTCACATTGTCCTGATCAATCACAAAAACCGTGTCCGTTCCTTCGTCCGAAAGGCTGTAGACTTTTCCAACCTCGCAGAGGATCTCCCGCAAGACAGTCGATGTCTCCTCGGGGTTCGGTGTCTCCTCCGCCCCTGGCGTCTCCGTTTCCCCGGTGCCCGGCTCAATCTGGATCGGGAGCCCCGGGATCTCGGTGGGAGAGGGTGTCTCCGTCGCCTCCGGCGCCTGGGTTGCCTCGCCCTCCGGGCTTTGCGTGGGCTCCGGCGATGCGGTCACGGCCGGGACTGCCTCAATGATGAGTTCCGTACCCTCCGTGTGCGCCCTGTACGTCATGCCCTCCCCGGGAGAGGGAAGATACAGATAGGCCCTTCCGTCGGCGTCCGGCATGGTATAGTCCAGGGCTTCTCCCCCGAGGCTTGCATGATCCGTCCCGCGCGCTGAGAAGCCATAGAGGAACAGCCCCTGTGCCTCGGTAAAGCCCTGGGCATACCAGCTGCCGCCTTTTACCCGGATTTCAAAGGTGCTCTCCTCCGAGGGCAGCGCAAAGGCATGAATGCGCCCGGCACCGGGTCCGGTGAGCGTCACGTGGGTGCCGGTGCCCATCACCAGGGCGGAGACGGTCACCTGCGCCTCGGCTGCGAGCGTCACTTGGCTTCCCTCAGCCATGCGCAGGGTACCGATGCCCTTTTCCCGGACATGGATCGTCACGATCCTATCCGGTTGGATATCGATGTTTCCGTTCTTTTCGGTGCTTGTCGTCACCGTGTAGACGCCGCTTCGCCAGATCACGGCATCTCCCTGGGAGAGATCGATCTCCCGCGGCGAAGCGTCGAGGCTTCCCTCGCGTGCCAGGGCGTCCTGCCGCTCCAGCAGCCAGATGCCCAAATCGCACAGCGGGACGTCCAGACCATGCACGTCTTTCCCCAGATGCGCGCATCCGGGAAGTTCGCATGCAGGGGCCTGCACGCAGTGGATGTTCGTGTGATCGCACGTGCTTTCGTCCCACGGCACCTCTGTGTCCTGGGCGGGCTCGTGGGTTGCGGGAGCCGCTGTAGGCGTCTCCTCGGGCGCACTCGTCTCCTCAGGGGTCGGCTCCGGCGTGGCCGTTTCCGTCTCCTCGGGAGTCGGCGTATCCACCGGTTCCTCTGTGTTTTCCGGCGTCTCGGTAGGCGGCATGCCCTCCGGCGTCTCCGTCGGCTCTGCCGCCTCCGGTGTTCCCGTCGGTTCCGCGGTCTCCGGCGCCTCTGTGTTCTCTACCGTGTCTGTGACCTCAGGCGCCGCCGTCGGTGTGTCCTCCGGAACTTCTTCAGTCGGCTCCGGCGTCTCTGTATTCTCCGGCGTTGCCTCCGCCTCGGGCGTATCCGTCGGGGCAGGCGTGACAATCACTTCGGTCTCCGTCGCCTCTGTTGCCTCTGTCGGGGCTTCGGTTGTGGGCGCCTGTGTGATTTCCGGAGTTGCCTCCGGGGGCAATTCCGTCTCCACAGCTGCTTCCTGCGTCACTTCAGGCGTTGCCTCAGGGGAAATTTCCTCCGCGCGCACCGGCAAGGGAGCCAGAAAGAGCATTACTGCCGTCCACAGGGCCAACCATCGTCTGGGTTTCAACATACATTCCTTCTCTGTTTCTTCCCTTACATCGAGCCGTTCATGATGGCCGTCATCAGGGCGCCGTTATTGAAATACGGGGCAAGCACCGAGGTCTCCATGAGCTCGCTGATGCTGTCCATGGGCGCAATCGTCTGCACCAGGGGCAGGAGCGCGAAAAGGATGAAGACAAACAGTGCGCCGCGCAGGAAACCGAATCCTCCGCCGACCACGGCATCCAGCTGCTTGAGCACCGGGAGACGGAAGATCGCCCGGATGGCCGAGAGCAGGAGGGAAATGACGAGATAGAGCGCCACAAACACCACGATAAAGCACAGGATATTCGTGCTTGCGCCCAGCACGGTCTGGCTCACATAGTCCGATACCGTCTCGGAGGCGCCGTAAATCTGATTGGAGAGGTTGCTGCGCAGAAGCTCCGACATCGCCTCGGGAAGCCCTGCCTTGGAGACGACCTCGGAGATCGACTGCGCGGTGAGATTGCCCACCCGCGTGATGCTCGTGGCCAGGTCCCCGATGCGGCTGCTCGCGTCGGTGTAGGTGAGCAGCGTCCGCTGCAGCTCCGCGTTCCCGGCAATGTACTCGGTGAGCCTGGGATAGAGCGCAAAGGAAGCCAGAAAGGCGATCAGACAGCCGCCTGTGTTGAGCACCGAGCTGATGAACCCCCGGTAAAGACCGAAGAGCACGCTCACCCCGATGACACCCAGGATGACATAATCCACTACATTCATCTTTTGTTCCTCATGTGTTCACTGCACTGCAGCCTGCTTGGCCCTGGCCTCGGTGAGGATCGGATCGTGGTCCCCGCCCGGCGCGTGCAGCGCGTTGATCTCGTCGATCTCACTGCGGCGAAGGACCGGCGCGCAGTACTCGCAGCGGTCGAGCTTGGTGTAGTCGCTCTCCAATTCCGCATAAGTGATAGGCTCAAAGGTCACATTCTTGGCCGCACTGCAGGTGGCCGCGGAGTGGTACATCTTGCCGCCGTTTTTGTTGACGTAGACCACCGTATCGTCGTCCGGGTAGCTCAGCTGTCTTCCCTGCCAGTCCTCCCAGATCACCAGCTTCATGTTCTTTTTCTTGTTCTTCCAGATCCACATCATGTTGGTGCCCTCGGGGGTCAGCTTGCGCTGCACACGAATGCAGCCGTGGCTCCCGCGCGTGCCCAGCTTGTACTCGGTGGTGGAGTAGTTCTTGGATCCGTCCTTGTTGAGAAGATGGGGCACCTCGTGGAGCAGGTCGCCGTCGTTAAAGCGGATGGCCAGAGAACAGTAGAGATTGTCCGAGCGGAACTCGCCCACCGCGGGCAGCTGCAGAAGGAACTCCCCGGAGCGGGTCTCATTGTAGGGCTGGCGGGCATTGGCAAGCCCGGTCGAGACAAGAAGGGTGGAGAAGAGGGCGCCGTCCTTGAAGATATAGAGGCGCTGCGTGAGCTTGTCCACGACCAGGCCTAATGTCTGATCGGGCACGGTGGTCTTGAGCAGCGAGGTCTGGACATAGCCCTGCACCAGCATGTTCCAGGCCTTGACCTTGCTGTCGTGGAAGGAGGAGGAATAGCACTCGATAAGGGACCAGCCGTTGTCGAGCGTTTCCAGGACGTGTACGCTCTGGCTCACGCAGGTCACCACGCCGACCCCGCCCGCCTTTTCGTCGGGCTCTGCGCGGATGACAACCTGCGTTTTCTGTGCGTTCTTTTTGCCTGTGTCCACGACCGTGACAGGCGCTGTCAGCATCTTCCATACCGCGGCCTCGTCGGTAATGTCCATGGGCAGCGTCCAGTAGTTGAGCGTCGTGTCCTGCCCGTAATACGGGCTTCCCCAGGAGGGCGTGAACTGGTGCTGGTCCTCCAGCACGATCTCCTCCTCGGCCACGATCTCGTCAAAATCCTCCTCGACAAAAAGCGGGATGGTTTCGGCCATGAGATCATCGATGCGCATGCCCTCCACGGCTTTTTCCTCCGCAAACCCGGAGAGGGTCACCGTGAGGTCGCTCTTCTCTGCGGTGAGCCCGTAGTCGTCATTCAGTACGATCTCCAGGGCCGCAGCCCCGTCCGAGAGTCCCTCGGCCAGGATCGGGATCTCTACCGCGCCGGCCTCCCTGCGCGCCTCATAGACGGTGTAGAGCACGTTCCCCTGGAGCAGGCGCACCGTGAGAAGACCCGCGCAGCTCGTGCTCAGGGAGAGCGTCGGGCCCTTGGCCGGGGTAATCTCTCGCCCCGACAGGGACACATCCGCCAGCATCGGCACAACGGGGCCCACCGTGACCGGCACCGCGGTCATGTTCTCGCCCTGCGTCAGCACAAGATAGCCCTCGCCCTCCGGCGCCGGCTGCCCGTTGTAGGTCCCGTTCCACCATACCCCGTTGCGCCCGCCGCTGGAGGCAAGGGACAGGGCCACGACCGAGAGCAGGGTGTCGCTCTCGGGGGTACGCTTGAGCACCAGGCTCACGTCCTCCTCGCCGGAGGCGTCAAACCCGATGAGGAACGCCTGCCCGGGCCGGATGACCTCCGCGACCGGGTCCAGGGACAGGGTCTGCGCAAAGCCGCCCATGGGCAAAAGCTCCAGGAGGAGCAAAAGGGCGAGAAGGAAAGATATCCGCTTCTTGAAATCCATGATTCACTCCGTAGTCATTACAGAAGGTTCCGTAAAAGTTGATCCAGCTCCTCCATGCTGAGAGCGTGTAAGCTTCCGGCAGGTGCGGAGAAGCGGTGTTCTAAGTCCAGTAATATGCCATATATCCCGGCTCCAAGGCCTGAGAGCACATCCAGCGGCCGGTCCCCGACCATGACGGAATGCCTGTCGCCCCTCTTTATCCCATAGCGGTCCATGAGATAGAGAAGGCCCGCGGGGTCCGGCTTTCTGGGAAAGCCCGCCTCTGCGGTCACGGCGTCTGTGAGATAGCGGTCAAGACCCGCACGTTCAAGGCCCCGGATCGCCTCCCGATCGCGGTGGGTAAAGAGAAACTGCCGGGCACCCAAGGCGTGCAGTCTTTCCATCTCCTCCGGGATCCCAGGGAGCGGCTGCCACTGCCCGGCGCCCTCCCGCTCCAATTCCCGAAAGCGCCTCAGGAGTGCGTCCGCGTCCCTGTGGGAGATGCCTGCGAGATAGGCAAGTGCTTCGCCCAGGGACTGCTTGAGAAGGCCCAGCGCCTCCTCTTCTCCCATCTCCACGCCGCATTCCCCGGCCAGGGAGACCAGGGCGCGGACCATCACCGGATAGGTGTCCATCAGTGTCCCGTCATAGTCCCAGAATACATTCAGCATGGCCTATCCTCATGTACCAAACGAATCTCCGCGGCATATCCTTCCGCCTCGTTGGGTGTCTCCAGAATGAAGGGAAGACCGCGCAGCGCCGGATGCGATGTGACAGCGAGCAGGGCCTTAAGCCCGATCTCCCCCTGTCCCAGCTTCTCATGCCGGTCCCTGTGCGATCCCCTGGCGTTCTTTGAATCGTTGAGATGAATGGCCAGGAGCCGCTCCAGGCCGATCTCCCGGTCGAATGCCTCCAAAACAGCCTCCAGGCCGCCCTGGATGTCATAGCCGGCATCCCAGACATGGCAGGTATCCAGACAGACGCCACTCCCCGGGACATCCGCCATGCGCAGGATCTCCCCGAGCTCCGAAAAGCGGCTGCCCAGCTCTGTGCCCTTGCCCGCCATGGTCTCCAAAAGCACCGGATTGGCAGCGGTGTACGGCGCAAGGCGCCGAAGAAGCTCCGCGACCTCACGCATCCCCTCCTCGGTCCCCTGCCCCGTGTGGCAGCCCGGGTGCAGATTGTACATGCATCCCGGGATCGCCTGAAGGCGCTTCATATCCTCCTCCATCCGCTCCAAGGCGAGCTTGCGCTTCTCGGGGTCGGACGAACAGGGGTTCAGAATATACGGCGCGTGCGCGACAAGGCCTCCGATCCCGTGCTCCCGGCAAATGCGGAGCATCTCCTCGATGTCCGCGCGCGCCCATTCTCGGCTCTTCCCACCCCTGGGATTGGCCGAGAAGAACTGAAAGGTCGTGGCCTCCAGGGATACTGCGGTCTTCGCCATGCCGGCAAAGCCGCCGGAGAGGGAGAGATGACAGCCGATGCGCGTCTCTCTCATGGGGCGCGCGTGGTCCCGGGCACGCTGGGATGCATCTCCTCAAAGGTCTGATAGTGGTCTCCGGTGTAGTAGACCAGACCGTCATTGGAGAAGATGATGCGGTAGGCGTTGCGCTTGCCTTCCACATAGTAGCAGTCGCACTCGTAGTACTGCCTGCCCTTCGCCTTGGGGAGCAGACCCTCGTAATTGCCGAAGCGGTCCCCGCCGATGGACATGCCCGGCGCCACATCGCTGACATAGTTGCGGCTGCTGTCCCAGCCGAGCGCCTGCGCTTCCTTTTTGGTCAGGAAGTTCTCCGGCAATTCGCCGTAGACAAACAGGTAGTCCGCGATCGCCTGCGGCTCAATGATCGGGCCCTCCGGTGTGGGCTCGGGCGTAGGTGTGGACGTAGGGACCGGTGTCGCGGTCCTTGCCGGCTTGGGCGTCTTGGTGGGTTTGGGCGAAGGTGTGTTCTTTTTCTTTTTGCTCTTTGCCGTAAGCAGCAGGCTGTAGGCACTGTCCTCTCCGGCGCGCGCCTGAGGAAGGCCCTGCAGGGGTGCAAAGAAGAGGAAAGCCATGACAAGGGCGCTTAGGAGCGCCAGAAGACGTTTCTTCATTAAAAGAGATCTCCCCTCCAAATGGAATGGAATGCACAAAGGCGAGTATACGCGCGCCATCCGGCCTTTGCAAGCTACTTGTGATAGCGCTCGCCTGCCTGGATCTTCATGGCGCGGTAGACCTGCTCGTAGAGCATGACGCGGGCCAGCTGGTGCGGAAAGGTCATGTCGCTCATGCTCATCTCCTCATCGGCTCTTGAAAGGACCGCCTGGGAGAGCCCCAGCGACCCGCCGATGACAAAGACCACAGACGACCTTCCGTGCACGGCCAGGTCCGCAAGATGGCGGCTGAAGCCCTCCGAGTCCCGGCGCTTTCCGGGGATGGTAAGGGCAATCACGTAGTCGGTGGGGCGAATGCGGGCGAGCAGCTGCTCCCCCTCCCGCTCCTTCACGCGTGTCTCCAGTTCGCCTCCGGCCTTGTCCGGCTCGGCCAGGTCCGGCACCTCGATCTCCTCGATCTTGCCAAAGCGTGTGAGGCGCTTGCGGTATTCGTCCGCCATCTGCCGGTACGGCTTTTCCTTCATCCGCCCCACGCACAGTATGGTGATGTTCATACGAGGTTCACCGGCTTGCCGGCAAGATACGCCCCGAGATTGCCAAAGACGATCTCCAGGCGGCTCTCCATCGCCTCCTGCGTGCGGTAGCCGATGTGCGGGGTGAAGAGGACATGCGGGGCGTCAAGCAGCGGACTACTTCCCGGAAGCGGCGGCTCGGTGTCAAAGACATCCAGGCCCGCGCCTGCGATTTTCTCTTCCTTCAGTGCCGTAGCGAGCGCCTCCGAATCCACGACCGGTCCCCGCGCCACATTGACGAGCAGGGCCGTGCGCCGCATGCGCGATAGCGCCTCCCGCCCGATGAGTCCCCGGGTATTCTGGTTCAGGGGACAGGCGAGCACCACAATGTCGCTCTCATCAAGAAGGATATTCAGGGGAAGGCAGGGTACGCCCTCGCGCTCCCCGTCCGTCTGTGTCCCGGCGGTTCCGACCACCTTGCATCCGAAGGCCGAGAAGAGCCTGGCCGCATGCAGGCCGATCTTTCCCAGGCCCACGATGCCGACCTGTTTTCCGTAGAGCTCCGTCCCCATAAAGGAAGCAGCGCCCAGCTTGCTTGTGCCCTCCTTCCCGCGCAGGAGCTCACGCTTGAGCCCCAGCGCCAGGGAGACGGCCAGCTCCGCCACGGCATGGGTGGCATATCCGCTCGCGTTGGAGACGGTGATGCCGCGTTCCCGGCATTTATCCAGCGGGATATGGTCACAGCCGGTGAAGGCCACATCGATGAATCTCAGCTTGTCTGCGCCCTTCAGCGCATCTGCGGGAAGCGGCATGTTGGCCAGGATCGCAGCGTCCGCGTCCATCAGTTCCCCGCGCAGTTTCTCAACGTCCAGCGTTCGCTCGTACTGGGCGAAGGTATGTCCCGCCGAGATGTAGGGGGCCATGGCCTCCTCAAGCTTTTCCCCGGATACCCCCAGGGATTCCAGTATCACAATATGCATTTATGCCTCCTTCTCCCGGCGCCACCTGCGGGCGCTCTCGGGATGGTCCACGCGGAACGCGGGCATGGCCGCGCGTCCCTCCTCGGTGACCGGACGGATCCAGGTGCCGTGCCAGAGATGCACCTGCATGAAGATGAATCGGACCGGCTCATCCATATAACAGCACGCAAAGACGAGAAAGAACGGGGCATGCAGGAGAAGGCCGATGCTTGTCACCAGCGGCAGGACCATCCCGTACATGAACAGGATCTCCAGCACCGTGCCCCAGGTCGCGTCCCCCGCCGAGCGGAAGGTATCGTTGTGGGTCCAGTTGCCCATGCGGATGACCGAGGCTACCGTGTAGATGAGCAAAAGCCCGTATCCGATCTGCAGGCTTTCGCCCGAAAGGCCCATGGCGGTGAGGATCGGCGTGTGCAATGCGACCAGCGCGAGACCTACACACCCGATGCAGCCCATGCACAGGTACACCATGCGGATCGCGCGCTGATACGCCGTCTCCGGGTGCCCCGCGCCCACCTCCTTGCCCACAAGCACGGAGGCTGCGTTGGAAAAGCCGGCAAAGAATCCGATGACCAGGCCCTCCAGGGTCCGAAACACTGCGATGGCCGCAATCGCATTCTCGCTCTGGCGACCGAGAACGACGTTGATCACCATGTTCCCGATGCCGATGAGCAGCTCATTGCAGATGATGGGGAAACACTTCATAAAATACTGCCGCACAAAGCTTCCGTGCCCCGAAAAGCGGAAGTGGCGGGAGAAGGCGGTGAGGTAGCCGTGCCCCGATCTCCAGGCCAGGAGATAGACCACCGTGACGTTGACCACGGAGGAAATCAGGGTCGCCACCGCGGCGCCCTCCACCCCCAGGGCCGGGAAGCCCAGGTGCCCGCCGATGAGACAATAGTTAAGGAAGCAGTTGACAACGACCTGCGTGATCCCCGCGTAGAGCGGGATGCGCACCCGCCCGGTGGAGCGAAGGAGCGAGGACGCGGCCATGGCGATGACATTGAGCGGATAGGAGAGGGCCACGATGCGCAGGTACTTTTCCCCGATGGCCGCAATCGCTGCCTTGTCGGTGTAGAGATCCATCACCTGCGCGGGAAAGAGCGTCCCGAAAAGGCCAAAGGAGAGGCCGACGACAAGCATGCACAAAAGGGTCAAGCCAAAGGAGCGGTGGATGCCCTCGTCGTCTCGGGCCCCGTAGTACTGGCTGAAGAACAGCATGCCTCCGCCCACAAAGCCCCAGTAGCCGCTGAACATGAGCGAGGAAAACTGGGCGCACAGCCCGACGGCCGCAACCGACAGTTGGCCCAGGGAGGCGATCATCATGGTGTCAATCATGCTGCCCGTGGTCATGAGCAGGTTCTGCAGTGCGACCGGGATCGCAATGGCGGCGGTTTTTTGAAGAAAATCCCGCCAGGGAAACTTTGCCATAGTCGGCTCCTTACCCTGCCGCAATTGTGTGACAGCGGCATTCCCGCTAATGATATCTCAGACAGCACCGCTGCGCAAGGCCGGAAACCCTTTTGCTGCCTGCATTTGTCCATATAAAATGTGACAGAATTTCATAAAATCGTGACATAAATATGTCACTTAGTGAAAACTTTTGTTGACATTTTGTATCTTCCATCTTACAATCACTCTGTCCTTTTGTCCTTATCCGACATTTTGTCGGTTACCATATTCTGACTGCAGGAGGCTTCCCCATGCGCACAAAACGGTTTTTCTCCGGTCTGTCCGCCCTCGTACTTGCCCTGGTGCTGCTCATTCAGGCACCCTCCCTGGCGGCATCCTCGCTCAAATACCCCTTTGAGACGGTGACCACCGATACCGTCAACATGCGCAAGACGGCCTCGGCCAACGCCCTGATTCTGGAGCGCTTAAAAGCCGGGGACAAGGTGACGGTCATCGGGGAGAGCGGGAACTATTTCCAGGTCTCCTACAACAACCGTCAGGGCTATATCCTCAAGGAGTATCTCTCCACCAGCAGCGAGGACATGGTCGTCGCAACGCCCACCCCGCAGCCCGAGGCCTCAGGCTACCCCTATGACACGGTGACGACCGACCAGGTCAATCTGCGCGCCAAAAAGAGCCTGAACAGCGCCATCGTCGTGAAGATTCCCAAGGGTGCTCTGATCTCCGTGAGCGCGGTGTCCGGCACCTGGGCCACGGTCACCTACAAGACATATTCCGGCTATGTCAAGACAGACTACATCACGGTCAAAAAGATCGTGAAGCCTACTGCGACCCCAAAGCCCACCGCCACGCCCTCCCCGGTCCCGGTCCTGAGCGCCGAGGAGAACGCCTCCTCCTACACGCTCCTCCAGCAGGGGGACACCGGTTCTTCCGTGCGTGCCCTCCAGGAAGCCCTCAAGGAGCTGGGCTTCTATACCGGATCCATCACCGGAAGCTTTGACAGCGCCACCACAACCGCCGTCATCGCCTTCCAGAAGAAGAACAAGTATCCCGAGACCGGCGTCGTGGATGCCAATCTGCAGGCCTTCCTCTACAGCGGAAAGCCCCTGAACAAGAGCGGCACCAAGACACAGATCAAAACCCTCGCCCCCGTGAGCTGGGTGACCATCCAGAGCGGCGCCAAGGGTGAACTGGTGGGAGAACTCCAGCTCAGGCTCCATGAGCTCGGGTACTACACGGGGTCCATCAACGACACCTACGATGCCGCGACCCGCAAGGCAGTCGCAGCCTTCCAGAAGCTCAACGGCATCCCGGTTCCCTCCAACAGCTCCTGCGACGCCCAGACCCAGGCGGCCATCTTCTCCCAGAGTGCCTATCCGGCCTCCGTCACCGCAACGCCCAAGCCCACCGCCACGCCCTCCCCTGCCCCGACCTTCCAGGTTCCCTCCGGAACCGTGAAGAGCGGCTCCAAGGGCGCGGACGCGAAGCTCGTCCAGCAGCGTCTCAAGGATCTCGGCTACTATACGGGCAAAGTCGACGGCCAGTTCGGTGCGGCCAGTGTCACCGCCCTCAAGGCCTTCCAGAAAAAGCACGGGCTTGCCCAGGACGGCGCGGCCGGGGCCTCGACCTACGCTATTCTCTTTAGTTACAATGCGCTGCGCCCCAACGAGGAGCCCACGCCGGTGCCTACCCTGACGCCTGCGCCCACCACCCAGGCTGTGTTGGATATTCCCACGCAGGCGATAGAGGCTCCCGCTTCCTTCACCACCCTGACCGTAGGCTCCACAGGAGATGCGGTCGTGCGACTGCAGAATGCCCTCACCGCGCTTGGCTACTATGAGCGCACAGCCGACGGCACCTTCAAGTCGGAGGACGCCGCAGCTGTCCGTCTCTTCCAGCAGGTCAACGGTCTCAAGGTCGACGGCATCGCCGGCGCCGAGACCCAGGCACGGCTCTATTCCGTGTCCGCCGTCTCCTATATCGCAGCCACCGAGTCCACCTCCGCGCCCGTCACGGTGACCCTGAAGAAGGGATCTGTCGGCGATGCGGTCAAGGACCTGCAGAACCGTCTCATCTCCCTCGGCTACCTCTACGGAACCGCCGACGGGGTGTACGGCACCGCAACGGCCCGCGCCGTCGCCGCCTTCCAGGCAGCCAACCAGCTCTCCAAGGACGGCGTAGCCGGCGCAAGGACCCTCGCCAAGCTCTACTCTGCGCAGGCCGTGAAGCCCACGGCCACACCGAAGGCTACCGCAACCCCCAAGCCCACAGCTACACCCAAGCCCACCGCTTCCATCTTAAAGCGCGGAACTACCGGGGATGCCGTGGCCGAGCTGCAGCGCAAGCTCATCGCGCTGGGTTATCTTAGCGGCAAGGCCGACGGGATCTTCGGTCTGAAAACCTATCAGGCACTCGTCGCCTTCCAGCGCAACAACAAGCTCACTACCGACGGCATCGCGGGCAGCAAGACCCTGACCGCGCTCGCCTCTACCTCTGCCAAATCTGCCGCCAACACCACCGCCACTCCGGCGGTGACACCGGCCCCGACCGTCAAACTGAGCACAGCCTCCCCCGTTCCGCAGGCACCCCGCGCCGTCACCTCGGCCTCGAGTGTGCTCTACGCCAACTGGTACTCGACAATCAAGTCCTTGGCCAAGTCCTATCCTTACGCCACGGTCTATGACTTCGCCACCGGTCTTTCCTGGCAGGTCCACATGTTCTCCTTCGGTGCCCACGCAGACGTGGAGCCCCTGACGGCACAGGATACAGCCAACATGCTGCGTGCCCTTGGCGGAGAGACCTGGGAACCCAAGGCCGTATGGGTCACCCTTTCCAACGGCCAGACCTACCTTGCAAGCACACACTCCATGGCGCACTCCGTCAGCCACATCTCCGGAAACAACTTTGCCGGTCACACCTGCATCCACTTCCCGCGCACCAGCGCGCAGGTCGCGGCGATCGGCCCGTATGCCACACGTCACCAGGCAACCATCGACGCCGCATGGAAGACCACGCAGGCTATGAAATAAGGGCATGAAAAAAGCACGCTATATCGCTATAGCGTGCTTTTTCTATGCCCTTCTCACTTCAGAAAGTCATCGCGTTTGGGATTGAACACATCCAGGAGAACACCCTTCTCCAGGCACACCGTGCCATGTGCAAGCCCCGAGGGAACCACAATGGAATCCCCCTTCTTCAATTCCACCGCTTCCCCCTCCACACTGTAGGAGAAGCGTCCCTCCAGCACATAGCTCATCTGGGTGTGCGGATGCGTATGCACGGCGCCCTCCGCACCGGTCTCAAAGGCGACCTCCACGGCCATGAGGGCATCGTCATAGGCGAGAATGCGTCTGGTGGTCCCTCCGCCAAGATTGATGAGGGCGGTATCCTCGTGATGCTTTACCTGTCCTTTCATTCTGTTCCCCCTCTTTTTCACGTGCCAAAGCACAGCTGAGAAAAACGGGCGCGGCTGACCGCACCCGTCCAAACTCAATCTTCCTCGTCCTCTTCCGGAAGCTCGGCATTGTGGAAAACGTTCTGCACGTCATCGTTTTCATCGAGCATATCCAGCAGCTTCTGAATCTTCACCAGCGTGTCCGGATCCGGCACGGCCACCGTGTTCTGCGGGATCATCTGGACCTCAGCAGAAAGGAAGGAGAGGCCCTGCTTTTCCAGCGCTTCGCGAACCGCGGAGAAGTCATTGGGCGCGGTGTAGATCTCGAAGGCATCATCCAACGCCTTGACATCCTCTGCACCCGCATCCAGGGCGAGCATCATCATCTCGTCCTCATCGCTGTCGGGGGTGCGCTCCACAACCATAAGGCCCTTCTCGTCAAACATGAAGCTCACGGAGCCCGTCGTGCCGAGGTTACCGTCATTCTTGGCGAAGCAGTGACGGATATCGCTTGCGGTACGGTTGCGATTATCTGTAATGGTCTCCACAATGACGGCCACGCCGCCAGGGGCATATCCTTCATAGGTGATCTGCTCATAGACAACATTGGACAGTTCGCCGCTCGCCTTCTTGATAGAGCGCTGAATGTTGTCGTTAGGCATGTTGTTCGCTTTTGCCTTCGCGATGACGTCGCGCAGCTTGCCGTTGGATTCCGGATTGGCACCACCCTCGCGCACAGCGATGGCGATCTCACGGCCGATCTTGGTAAAAATAGCACCGCGCGCAGCGTCTGCCTTACCCTTCTTGGCCTGTATATTGTGCCACTTGGAATGTCCTGACATGAAAAATCCCTCCCAAATTGGATACAAAACATAGAAAAGAACACCGCATTATACCATTGCCATTTTTCACGCGTCAAGAGAAAGAAAAATGGCCGGTGACATGCGTGGCACGCAAAAAAGGAAATCCCCCGCTTGCACGAGATGTACCGCGGAGAAGGCCACCCTGACGACGGGCGGAAAGAATGTGCGCGCTACCATAAACCCTTCATTCCGAACGCACACTGGCAACGCTACCGCACCTTCTGCGTAGAAGTGCCGCATCAAGACGGAACATCCGAAAAACAGCGCTGCTATCCGCAGCGCCAGAAAGTTCCCTATGTTTGTTACCGTACAGGATGAAGGTTCATGGTTGCATGTTTCCTTTTGCAGCAGTGTGAGCAAGCTGTAGAATCGTTCTTTGCGGATAAAACTGATCTGCAAGAGACAATAACGTACCATATTCAAGATGAAGGCGCTGAATGTGCTCCGCAAGCGTTTGATATGGCTCCTCCGCATCGATAGGCGCATGATCCATTTGCTCTAGCGCATCCAGAATCTGCAAATATGCCTTGTTGTCTGCCGTGATCTCTGTTTTAGGCGGACAGATGGTGACATTCAGTTTTTCATCCCGCCGCGTACATTCCCGCGCCGCATTGGTCGCAATCAGGCGCTCATTGGGGATCTGCGTTGTCAAGCCCAGCCTATACAGCAAACCAGCGCCGGTGTCATATCCCCGATTCGGATGCAGATACTTATGCGCAATCAGCTTTTCCTTGTCGATGCCCATCTCGCCAAAGGGGGTCACAGCCGTTTTATAGTATATTCCCTTTTGGTAAAACCGCAGGGCAGGGATCGTCTTTCGATCCATGATCCGTTTGACCGCTACACTTGTCGCAGCTGCGGCTTTTGCGGGAAGGAGCTGAAAATATCCTTCCAGCTTCTTACTGATTTCCTTTGTGACCTAAATTTCCTGAATGGTTGCTCTAAAACTATCGGTTCGTTCCCTTGATCCTCAGATTTTGAGATATCGCACACTCCTCCAGCTTGGTTTTCGGTATTTTCAAAGCATTCA
>JAFUZB010000086.1 GCA_017476845.1 Clostridia bacterium | reverse complement strand
GGCTGCAGCAGGCGCTGGATACCTTGGGCTATAAGGTCGGCAAGGTGGACGGCTCCTTCGGTGCCTATACCGAGAATGCACTGCGTGCCTTCCAGAAGGCGCACGGCCTGAGCGTGGACGGCATTGCCGGCACCAAGACGCGCGAGGCGATCTACGCCCTCGCGGAGGGAAGGACGGCAGTGTCTGTGCCACAAGCTACTGCGGCTCCGGCATCTTCCGTACAGACCGTCGTGACTGGGACAGTGACGCAGGCGGACGGTTCGTTTTTCGGAGGCAACTACACCTCGATCTACCCCGGGACAAAGAGCACGCGCGTGGTTCTTCTGCAGACGGCACTCAACCAGCTGGGCTACAGCTGCGGGAAGGCCGACGGAAGCTACGGCACGGCGACCAAAAACGCCGTGAAGGCGTTCCAGAAAGCCAACCGTCTGACTGTGGACGGGATCGCGGGCAAGAATACACTCAAGAAGATGGAGAGCCTGAAGGCGGGAAGTGCCTCGCCTAATGTGGCATCGCCTGTCATCGTGGCAGAGCCGGTCACACAGCCCACCCTCACCGATGCGACCTCTGTGGCACTGGGTATGACGGGGGCGGAGGTTACGACACTGCAGACCAAGCTGAAAACGCTCGGCTACTACACGGGGAGCGTGGACGGAAACTTTGGCTCCGGCACCCTCTCTGCAGTGATGGCCTTCCAGCGGGACCAGGGACTGACCCAGGACGGGATTGCGGGGAAGAAAACGGTCGCCGCGCTGGACAGTGCGATCAGCGCAAAACAGGCAGCGAGCCAGGCGAGTGCGCAGACGGCCACCGTGGTCTACAGGAACCTCAATACGGGGGCCACGGGAAGCGATGTGACCAGCCTGCAGACGGCGCTCAAAAATCTCGCCTATGAGGTCTCGGTCACAGGAACCTATGACAGCACGACCAAGGCCGCGGTGAAAGCGTTTCAGAAGCAGAATGGGCTGACGGTGGACGGGGTGGCAGGCAAGCTCACCCAGACCAAGCTCTATGCGGGGAATGCGGTGGCAGCGCGCGCAAGCGGCGTCACGTCCGGCACGAGTGCCTCCTCTACCCAGACGGCGACCGCATCCACAGGCGGTCCGTCCAAGAGCGAGATCAAGCTGCTGCACTGGTTTAACGATATCAAGCCGACATTGAAGAATGGACAAACCATCCTTGTCTATGATCCCTCTACAGGCATCTCCTGGAACCTGCGGCTGTACTCCCTGGGAAGGCACGCGGATGCCGAGCCGCTGACGGCGCAGGATACGGCCAATATGGAGAAGGCCTTCGGCAACACCAACACATGGAACCAGAAGGCGGTCTATGTGCGGCTTCCAAACGGGGTATGGACCATAGGATCCACCCATGATATGCCGCATCTGTCCGGTTCGGTGAAGGACAACAACTTCAACGGACACCTCTGTGTGCATTTCCTGCGGGATATGAGCGAGTGTGAGAAGAACGATCCGAAGTATGGCGTGGCCAATCAGAATACCATCCGCAGTGCGTGGAAATCACTGACGGGCGAGACGATCTCGTATTGAGAAGAAGTAAGCAAAAAGGCCGCGGGGCATTCCCAATGGGATGCCCCGCGGCCCTTTTCGCTATATGCCTGCAAGCAGGAGGACGAATCCTACGGTGAGAGGTACGGTGACTGTGTCCCACTCACTGGCAGAGACGGCCTCTGTGACTGTCCCCAAAAGGGCGGCGATCAGGGTGGGGAGGAGGATACCGGAGAGGGGAAAGCGGTAATAGCCGCAGAGCAGTGCGATTCCCGAAAGGAAGGAGAAGGCCAGCATGGCGATGGACCCCTCCCAGGATTTCTTTCCGCGGATGGGCGGCAGGGAGATCTTGTGTCTGCCAAAGGGAATCCCTATGAGGGCGGCCAGGGCATCGCCCTCGCCCCACATCAGGATCGCGGCTGCGGCAACGTAGGGCTTGCCAAAGTATCCCCAGGCTACGGCAATCACGGCGGCGAACATGAAAAAGAGCATCAGGAGGCTGCGCTTGGCCTCACCCGGGGATTTCTCCACAAACAGTTTTCCGTACCAGCTTTGGTTTTCCAGGGCGGAGAGCGCATGATAGATGAAGAGGGCGATGACGACGGAGGTCAGGGCCGCAGATAGCAAACTGCTGGCAAAGAGGAGCATGACCGCAAAGCAGGTCACCGCAACCAT
>JAFUZB010000085.1 GCA_017476845.1 Clostridia bacterium | reverse complement strand
GGCTTTGATGAGTTTGCACTCTCTGCAGTCCCTGCAGTCGACGAAGAAGCAGAAAAAGAACTCGGTTCGGCACCGGAGATCATCAAGGACGGACAACTGCTCATCGTTTCCGGCGAGAACTTCCGCTATGTCTACGATACACGCACTGCTCTTTTTAGCAGCCTGTCCTATCACAATATTGGCCTTTTGGACAGCCCTATGGACTGGCAGATCTGGCGTGCCCCAACCGATAATGACCGCAATATCCGTCGCGAGTGGGAAGCTGCAGGCTTTGACCGCATCTCCCCCTGGGCCTATGCGACAACCTGTGAATCTACAGAGAGTGCCGCTGTGCTCCATACGACCCTTGCGCTTGCGGCACCCGGCTTTGTCCCGGTACTTAAGCTGGATGTCGCCTGGACCATCAAGGCAGACGGCAGACTGTCCGTCCATGTGGATGCTGTCCGGGATGCGCACGCGCAGTATCCTATGCTTCCGCGTTTCGGTTTCCGCCTCATGCTGCCCGACAGTATGCAGCAGGTTGCCTACACCGGCATGGGCCCGCAGGAATCCTATGTCGATAAGCACAGGGCCAGCTATCATGGATACTTCCGTACCATGCGCGATCATATGCACGAGGACTACCTCAAGCCTCAGGAGAACGGCAGCCATTATGATGTCTCCCACCTCTGCGTAGCAGACAGTCATATCCGCCTGAGTGTCGAGGGTGACGATGCGTTCTCTTTCACGGTCTCACCTTATACGAAAGAAGAGCTCACACAGAAGGCGCATGCCTTTGAATTGGTTAAGTCCGGAAGCACCGTGCTCAGCCTGGACTATAAGCAGAATGGCATCGGCTCCAACTCCTGCGGACCGGAGCTTCTGAAAAAGTACCGTTTCGATGAGGACACCTTCGCCTTTACCCTGTATCTCACCCCAGAGACGGTGTAACACCGACAAAGATACCGCCCGTGGATTACATCCACGGGCGGCACTGTGTTTAACTCTGTGCTTGCCACATCAGACGATTGTTCCTGATTGTGGGTACTATCCGGCCCGCCTCGCTCAGATACGTGAGATAGGATCTGACCGTAGATCCCACCAGCGCATGCTGCTCCATGGTCATGGTCAGCCCATACTCTGCAAAAAGCGCAGCAAGAATATCCTCCCCGGTCTGCGCCTGTGTGCATAGTGCAGTAATATGATCCGCGATTTCCCTTACGCAGGCTATGTTGATGTCACACAGTGATCGGATCTCCTGCGTTGCATCCGCATGTGCTGGGATAAACCAGTCGGCTTCCATCTCACGCACCTGCAAAAGTGTCTCAATGTATTTCTTCGGGTCAACCAGGAAGCTGATCCTGTATTTGGCAAGTGTGGCTTCGCTCGACAGGCAATCCGCAAGATAGATCACGTTATCCACGCGGTAGCCCACCATATCAAAGGCATGGCCAGGCAACGGAATCATCTGCATGCAATCAGGCAAGTCCTCCGATGCGAGCTCCTTAACCCGGCTGGGCTGGGCCATGAGAAACTTGTGCCGCAGCTCAGAGGGCGGATTTCCGCCATACAGGTACGATGGTTCAAGGATAGGGGCACGCGTAAAGTCGTACTCTATCCCCGGCGCATAGATGCGGCATCCCGTGTGCTCCTGGAGAAACCGGTTTCCGCCGATGTGATCGGCATGCGAGTGCGTATTGTAGATCGCCTCAAGTGTCCAGCCCTTTCCCTCCAGGAGACGCAGTACCTTCTTTCCCGCATCCTTGTCATTGCCGCTGTCGATGAGCACAACCGACGTATCGCCTGTCCGCACAAGCCCGATCTTGGCCGGACTCTGAATGTAATAACACCGATCGCTCACTTGATTCAGCTCGTACATGGGTAACCCCCTTCTTCACCCGTGCAAAAACATGCTGATGTACTCATAGACGGCATCATAATACGCCTCTGCGCTGTCTCCCTCCACCGGAATTACGCTGCAGCTTTCCGGATCGACCTCCAGGCCTCCTCCGCCACAAACCGTCACGCTTCCCGGCGCAAAGTCCATCGTGAAGGTGTACATCCTATCCGGCGCATGTGTATCTCGGATGATACTGTCATAGACTTCCAGGCCATATCCCTCTGAAAGCTGATGGATTCGCACATTGATGGTGTGCACGTCAAAGTACGTATGTCCGCTCTCCCCGGTGCCCATCTCATCTGCCTGATCGAAGTCCATCTCCCCAAGATGCGCTTCAAACCGGTCCGTCAGATAGTCCTCGAGCAGATGGTCCAGGGCTGTCAGTTCGCTCTTTTCCCGCAGATACGTCCAGAGCGCATCCTCGTCAAACCGCTCGTAGAATCCCCCGCCTTCACCCATGAATAGCAGCAGCCGCCCTTCTTCGTCGCTATAGGGAAAGGCTTTATCCATGATCAGTCTGCGTCCGTCCTCGCCCTCTGCATCCT